>CAMPAF010000177.1 GCA_946631535.1 uncultured Verrucomicrobiota bacterium | reverse complement strand
GGAAGTTCAAACCGCGACGTCGCCGCCGCGCTGTCTGCCGCATCGTGCGGGCCGATTTGATTGCTGATGTGCGACATGACAAAGAAAGTCGCGTCATCAACCATCTTGAAGATATCGCCGGTGTATATCTGATGGTCGGCCATCGGTTTTTCAACACGGTCGGTCAGAAACCACGCGCACTTGACACATGACGCGGGGAAGAAACGTTGCGGGTCTTTTCCAAACAGTAACGCCGCCGGATTGAGAATGTGGCCATTGTCGTCAACCAAACGCAACGCTTCCAGAATCTTGACAGGCGTTGCGTTCGCAGGGACATTCCACTTGCGCTCAATGCGCGCCTCTTTGACAAATTGGCGCATCTTGGATATGGCGAGATCCTTCAGTTGGACATTGGCGGAATTTGAACAATCGAACGGAAGTACGCTTATGAGACCCTTGTCCTCCAGATATTTGGCGAGCGAGGCGTAAACGGCAGTGCGCAGGCCATCGTAGCCGACGAAGCCCTTGCGAACGACATCTTCATTGACGCGGGAAATGAACGCGGCCTGCCGCGGATCAGTGTCGGCAATCGACTTGTCGACGAAACAAATGCGCGGCTTGTGCTTTTTGGCCGCCCGCAGATATTCGCGTTCTGTCGCCGAAACGCCGGATGAATCGACATTACCGTATGTGTGGCCAAATATGCCGAGGTAGATGTCGCATGTGTCAACTTCCGCCAAATAGACTCCGTCGGCCTTTCGCTCTTGCGCTGGGACTTCCTCGAAAAGGAACACATCAAAGAATCGCCCGAGTATCGCGTCCTTGCGCACATACTCGGCGAGCGCCTTGCGTTCCTTTGCGAACTCGCGTTGGACGCTACTGATGAAAATACGTTGGCTCATGCCCTATCTCCATGGTACTTGGCGAGGATGCGGTTGTGTTCCCTGCAGATGAGAAGCCCGACGGGTTGGTTGTCGACCGGCGTGTTCAAGACATGCTTCGCAATCGCCATATAGCCGCGCGTATTTGCGAACATACTCCGCCAGCATCTGCCGCTCTGCGGCAAACTCACGTTGTACACTTGATATGAAGACTTTGAAACGCATTTGCACACCCTATAACATTGCGCCCACGTACGTGGCTACTTCTTCTCCGCGCGCCATAGCACTACCTACCGCAATGGAACAAGCCCGTTTCGGTTCGTCCCTTTGATTCCACCTCTTAGCGTTTTGTTTCATGCCGAACATTATACCAGATTTTCCGGCTTGCGCGGGGGCGCATGGTTTGGTATCCTGTCGCCGCTCTCCGCAAAGGAGCCCACATCAGCGAAACTGCCGTAAAGTTCCAACGCTCCCGGGCGTTACCACTAATAAGGCCTCGTGGCCTCGGCAACAATAATCCCCGAACGGCGGCAACCGACCGACACGTACCGCCTAGCATAGACGTCCTCCCGTCCAAGGAAGAGCGCACGGAAAAGACGCACCTTCGCCTCAGGCTTGGATTCCATCGTCACGTTCATCTGCTTTTTGACCTCCACACGGACACGGATCGCGCCTACCGGCAACAGTCGCGGCGGCGCTTCTCCACGCACGTCTTCCAGCGGGCGCGGTCGGCGTCGTTCCACAGGTTCGCCTCCTCGTAGTCGCCGCAGAACGGCACGCCAAGGTCGATCCAGCACGAAAAGAGCCGCAGCTCGGCGTCAGTGATGCCCTTGGCATGGCCCTTGTCGAGCTTCTCCGAGAGAAGCCGACTCGTGCGCGACCCGCGCGTCAGCGGAGGATGGGGAGTCGGCACAGAACCGGAGCTGATCCAGTTCAGCATCGGGTGGTCGGGATTGCCGGACCAGGCCCCCCGCTCGCCGCTCCCGTGGGCGCGCGCGTGCGTGAGCGCGACATAGCTCCGCGTCCACTGCCGCTTCGAGCGCTCGTCGCGCGCGGGAGCGGACGTGAGGTCGCAGATGTTCGTGTTGGCGGCGGGCGAATGGCACGAGACGCACCGCCTGTCGAGGATCGGCTGTATCTCGCGCAGGAAGCTGAACCCCTTCGCCTCCGCTGGCGGCACGCCGTCCGGACGGCGCAGCTGGAGCGGCTTCGCACCAGCCGTCCGCGACGCACGGAAGTCGGGCGTGCGGCCGGGCGACTCGTGGCAGCCGATGCAGCTGGCGTTCTCGCCAGGCTGGAGCGTCGTCCAGCTGCGCATCGACTGCACCATGCGCCCTTTCCCGTCCAGCAGGATGAAATAGATCGGCGTGCGCGCGGGCGCCTCGAAGAACACGGATCCGTCTTCCGCCACCGGCACCTCGCCCAGCACGCGCTTGACGCCCCACGTGCCCTGGCCGAGCGCGGGTGGCGTGCAGGAGAGTCCGCCTCCGCCAGGCCCGCCGTTCGAGTTCCAGCCGATGCCCGCCGGACGATAGTCGATCGACACGGCGCGCAGCGACTTCACGGTCCCCTTCGGCACGCCCTTCATCGCCGCTCCCTCGTAGACGTTCTGGATGGCGAACGTGCCCGTCTTCAGGCTTTCGTCGGGGCGGACCGACGGCCTGTTGGCGAGCTTGCGGGCGCGTACGGGCACGGGACGTCCGCACGGCACCTTGCCGCGCCGCGAGACCAGCAGCTCGTAGCCGCCGTCCACGTCCGTCCAGTACAGACCGAACGGCGCGCGGTGGTCGCGGTACATCGGACGCCCCTGCTTGTTTCTCCGCCAGCCCTCGGGCAGGTAGGCGAGGACGACTTCCCGCTCGTTGACGGGGTACGGATATGCCGCCATGCGTCCGTCCTGGCCGTAGGCGTCGACGCGCACGGCCTTGGCGCGGCGGAGCGGCGCGAGCTGCCATGCGCCGGCGGCCTCCTCGCATCCCTCGCGCAGGTCGAAGCGCATCAGCTCGCCAGGCTGGAGCGAGTGGTGCCCCGTCGCGATTCCGAATAGCATCGACGTGTCCGGTACGGCGCGCGCGTGGATGAGCGTGGTCGGGAACCAGGAGTTGCCGCCGTAGACGGCGCGCTGGCCAGTGCCGTCAACGTTCATGCCGAAAAGCGGCTGCGGGTACATCTGCGAGCGGTCGTTGTACTCCCAGCGCGTGTAGAGGACGCGGCCGTCCTGCGTCAGGGCGGGATAGTTGTCGTGCACCTGGTCGAACGTGATGCGCCGGATGTTCGAGCCGTCCGCCTCGCAGCGGTAGAGGTTGCTCACCTCCGTCCACCAGCAGTCGACAATCTGCATGCAGCGCGTGGAGTTGAAGAGGATGCGCCCGTCTGGCAGGTAGCAGCCCTCGTAGTCGGCCACTCCTGCCCCAGAGGTCAGCTGGCGCGCCGTCTTGCGGGCGATGTCGTACTCGTAAAGGTGGAAGTCGTCGCCGCGGTCGCTCGCCTTGAAGGAGTAGAGCAGGCGCGTGCCGTCCGGCGAGACGTCCACGTCGCGGAAGCAGCCCGTCTTCGACTCGAGCAGCGTCGTCTCGCGCCAGAGGCCGTCGGGCTGGTACTCGGCGAGGCAGAGGCTAGACCCGATGGCCAGGAAGGTGCGCTCGTTCTGCGCGTCGGATAGCGCCTCCGTGTAGGCGTAGTGCGAGCCGCCCATCACGTAGTGACGGCAGTAGGCCCAACGGCGCGCGAAGCCGGCCACGCCCTTCAGGCGCGCTGCGCGGCGCGCGAGGCAGCGCGCGCGGTAGTCGGCAGCAGACACATCCTTGGGCATTCCGCCGTCCTGGCGCAGCCATTCCTCTGCAAGTTCGTCGCGCGGCGGACCACCGGCGACGGCGCAAATGGCCAGCAGAAGCGGCGCTGCCCGCGCCAGCCACGCGGTCGTCACGCGCCCACCTCGTCCCTGTCGAGCATGTCCTCGTAGAAAGCGGCGTACGTCACGCCCATGTAGGGGTTGACGAAGAGGCCCGCGATCCCGAACGTCATCACAATAAGCAGCCACCATCCTATGAAAGACGCGTCAAGGTACGCGAGCCGCCACTTGTGGCCGTACATCATCCTCTTCGACTCCGCCAGCACCTTGGATGCCGACCACTCAGGATGGTCTCCCTTCAAGAAGAAGGCCAGCCGATAGGAGTAGAACGCAACGAACCCCGGTATCACCAGCAGGAGCGACCACAGCATGATCCGCACCGTCTGCAGCAGCATGAGCCAGCCCATCTGGAAGAAGCGCGAGAACCCGCTGAACACCTGGAGCGCGTTGCCGGCGTTGCGCATCAGCGCGACAGAGAAGATCGTCCAGCCAGCCAGGAACACGCCGTGCATGAACGTGCCCGCGACGAACTGGCACACCTGGAACGCAGGCGTTGTCACCGGCACCGTGACCTCGTCGAGTCCCTTGAGGACCTCAGAAGGGATCTCGACCCCGATCTGCCTGAACGCCTCGCCGTACTGCTTCATGAATTCAGGCACCGAAAGTATCTCGATGCCGCCGGTGGCGATACCGATGCGCCGCAGCACCTGCGCGAGAATCATTCCCATCAGCCAGTATAGGCCGAACGCGCCCATGGCCTTGAGCCAGTTCCCATCGCCCAGCTTCTTCCAAGCCCTTTCCCTGATCTCCCTCGCCGTAATCATGTCCTACGCTCCAAAACACATGATCTGCTTCTCGAACCCGAACGTCATCGCTATCAGCGCGCTGCGGATCCACATGCCGTTACGCATCTGCCGCCAGTACATCGCGCGCGGATCGCGGTCGCAGCAGGTTGCGATCTCGTCGCGGCGCGGGAGCGGGTGCATGATGATGCCGTCCGGCGGCAGGAGCTTCAGCTCCTCCGCTCCGAACTTGAAGAGGTGCGTGTCGATGCGCGCGCTCTCGCCCTTCGACTGGTCCCACTCGTCCTGGATGCGCGTCATATACACGGCGTCGGAGAGGGAGACGGCCTCTCGCAGGTTGCCGGAGATGGCGTACTGGACGCCCTTCGCGCGCAGGATCGCGAGCACGTCCTCGGGCACCTGCAGCTCGGGCGGCGCCACGAACACCTGGCGGATGTTCTCGAAGTTCGTGAGCAGGTATGAGAGCGAACGCACGGTGCGTCCGCGCAGCAGATCGCCGCAGAACGTGACCGTGCGGTTGCGCAGCCCTCCCTTCGTCTCGAACGACCGCAGGAGCGTGTAGATGTCCAGCAACGCCTGCGTGGGGTGCTGGTCCTTCCCGGATCCTGCGTTGATGATCGGGATCGGGCGGTAGCTGTTAGAGAGTTCCCACGCCATCTGCTCGGCGAGACCCTTCTCCGGCGTGCGCATGATGATCATGTCGAAGTACGACGAGAAGGTGCGGATGGAGTCCTCGCGCGACTCCCCCTTGAACTCGCTGGAGGTGGCGGCGTCGCGCACGCTGCCCCACGTGAGACCGAGGATCTGGCATGCGGCCAGGTGGCTCAGGAACGTGCGCGAGCTTGGCTGGGAGAAGTAGAGCATCGCCCGCTTGTGCGGCAGGAGCGACTTCAGGTAGAGCGCGCCTTCCTTGCTCTTCGCCATGAAGCGGATGCGGTTCGCGAGAGCGGCGAGGCGCTCGAGAAGGTCCCGGTCGAACTGCTGCGCGAACAGCGTATGGTACGGCGTGTTCGGCAGGTCGGGGTTGGCCAGGTATGGCCTCTTCGCCTCCAGCGGAAGCGCCTCGAACTCGTTCCACGCGACATCAGTCAGCTTTGCCATCGCCTCTTCCTCCATCAGCCAAGGTTCATGCCACGGACACCGATCAGACCAGCTCCCAGCCCTTCGCGTACTCGCGCTGCCAAAGGCTCGCGCCTTCCTTCGTGAGGAGCGCGCCCGTCTTCGGGTCGATGTCGATCGCCTTGCCGCAGAAGTACGAGACGTTGGCGGTGAGGGCGAGGAAGGTGGACTTCACGCCGATCTCCGCGTTCGCGTACGCCTTCTCGGGCGTCTTTGCGCGGATGCAGTCAACGAAGTTCTCGAGGTGCTCGCGCGTCGTGTCCGCCCAGCCGCCGCCGGAGCGGTCGTCCGTGTTCGTGAGGACCGTCTTGCCGGCCGTGTTCCACTTCTTGACGGACTTGCCCTTCTTATCGAAGATCTCCACGCCGCCGCCCGGGCCGAAGAACGCCGCGCCGTCCGTGCCGTACACCATCGCGCCCGTCGAGACGTTCATGTAGGGCTTCTGGTTGACGCAGCAGAGGCCCTCCCACGTGATGAACTTGCCGTCCGGGAAGTCCCACGTCGCGTTCTGCGTGTCGGGCCATTCCCAGTCCGCGTCCGGCGGCATCCAGTACTTGCCGCCCGTCGAGGACACGCGGCACGGCCAGTCCGCGCCGAGGCACCAGCGCGCCACGTCCACGAAGTGCACCGCGTTGTTGCCGCACTCGCCCGTGCCCCAGTTGCGGAACCAGTGCCAGTTGTAGTGGATCACGTTGTCGCGGTAGGCGACGCGCGGCGCCGGTCCCTGCCACAAATCCCAGTCGAGCCACTCGGGCACGGCCACGGGCCGGCCCTTGCCGATCGGCTCGCGCCGCGTCATGTACCACGTCTTGCCCC
>CAMPAF010000176.1 GCA_946631535.1 uncultured Verrucomicrobiota bacterium | reverse complement strand
AGTACAAGGCGTTCTTCCTCGTCACGGCCGACCGCGACGGCATCGGCAAGCGCGGGCAGAACAAGGGCTTCGCCGACGGCAAGTTCTTCGCCATCGACCCCGGCCACTCGCTCGAGGGGAACGGCAAGTACCTCCAGGTCTCCGACGACCTCTCCTTCAAGGACACCTACGGCAAGAGCTCCAAGCCGCGCTTCAACAACTTCTCCGTCTTCGACGACGACACGTTCTTCTCGAAGCTCTCCGGCGTCGCCAACCTGCGCGACCTCGCGAAGACCGGCGCGTTCGAGAAGGTCTTCGACGACTACCGCGCTGCGTTCAACCCGAACGAGGATGGCATCTCCGACGCGGAGAGGGCGATCCGCTTGAAGGTCGTTGCCGCCATCGACGCGAAGAAGGCTGAGTTCGGCGAGTCCCTCAAGAAGGTGCTCGGCGCCGTCGTCAACCATCTTGACCTCTACGACGACCTCGACAAGCAGCCGCCCGCTGTGCGGCAGGGCGCGGTCGAGACGATCGCCAACCTCGAGAAGCTCACCTCGCCCACCACGTGGGTCAGCAAGAAGGGCAAGGTCGCCCTCTCCCACCTCGAGGTCGTTCCCGAGACGCGCACACCGTGGCGGGGCGCCCTCATGGGCGACAAGATCCTCTACCGCACCGACAAGCCGATCTCGTGGGAAACCTCACAGATGCTCGAGAGCCTCGCGAAGAGCTGCGGCGCCACCTTTGACACGGACGTGCTCGGCGTCTCGCGCCTCGTCGTGCCGCTGGACCGCGCCGAGCAGGTCTTCGCGGCCTTCTCCGAGAAGAACGTGCAGAAGCTCACGCACCCCGAGGAATACAAGGCACGAATGGAAGGCTCCGATGGAATCAAGGAGGCGAAGACCTGGAAGCCCGTTCCCTACGTGAAGCCCGGCGCCGACACGCGACCGCTCCTGGACCCCGCCACCCTCCCCGACAAGATCACCTTCGACGTGGACGGCCGGGACTACTCCTTCCCGAAGATCCACTACCAGGACCTCGTCACCACGAGCTCGTCCGTGCACCGCCCGCGCGACGTGGACGAGCTGCGGACGCTTCTCCGGGCGCAGGTGCGGCGCGGACGCGAGGTCCTCGGCGCGCTCCAGAGCGGCAGGGAGTTCCTCTTCGAGCCGACGCGCGAGAACGTCGTCGCGCTCACCCACGCGCTGCATGCGGCCGCCCGGAGAAAGGGCGAGTACATGTACCGCGGGTCCTTCTCCGTCGAGGACAAGCACGGCTGCATCGCGCGCTGGCTTGACCGCGCCTCCGGCATCTACCTCCGCACCTCGACCCACGCCAAGCCCTACCAGCAGTTGACCGTGGACGGCCACCTCAACATGCCGCGCGGCTACGACGTGCCGCCCGGCGCGGGCGGGCTCCTCAACGGCATGCGCACGTTCCATTATTTCACGATCCCGGACACCGACCACCTGCAGGACGCCGGCGGAAGCGGCCCGAAGCGCCGGCTCTTCCTCAAGTGCGAGACATTCGGCATCTTCGCCTCCACCGCGCACTTCCATCCCTTCGCCAAGTCCGACGCCATGGGCAAGGACATGGAGACGCGCGGCTACCGGTTCGGCGACATCTGGGAGTCCATCCGCCACGGCGCCTCGCTCATCCGCTCCCTCTCCACGCCCAAGGAGGCGCCCGGCATCCGCAAGGAGAACCTCACGGAGGCGCAGAAGGCCGCGATCACCAAGGCGGCGGACGCCCTGCGCAAGCAGAACATGGACGGACTGGCGGAGATGCTCGTCGCCAACGCGGTCCGTGACGGCGGCGGCGTCAAGACCCTCTTCGACAACATCGGCGTCATCTTTGAGAAGATGATGCCCGAAGACGCCGAGAAGCGCGCCGCGCTCGTGGACGTCCTCGACAACATGCTGGGGGACTTTGAGGACGCCACCCTCGGCACGGGCGGGGAGTACACCAACCGCATCGGCAACGAGATCATGATCGACTTGAAAGACTTGAGGTGACGGCACGCGCTGACCAACAACGAGGCGGCCAACGCCTACTGCAAGACCACCTACCGCAAGGGGTGGGAGATCGAGTCGTAGATCACGACGAGAGGGCCTTGCGAAGGACCGTCTCGGAGTCGGAGAGCGAAGGATCGGCAGCCAACACCTGCTGGACCTTCGCTCTCGCGACGTCTTCGCTGAAGCCGAGCGCCGTGAGGGCGAGCATGGCGTCGCGCAGGAGCGTGCCCTGCTCGGGCGAATTGGTGGACGCCGCGTTGGCGAACGCCTCGATCGGGTTGATCTTGTCGCGCAGCTCCACCACTATGCGCTCGGCCGTCTTGCGTCCGATGCCCTTGATGGTGGCGAGGCGCTTGGAGTCGCCCTGCGAGATGGCGAGCTGAAGGTCGCCGACGGTGAGGCCGGAGAGGACAGCGAGCGCGAGCTTGGGACCGACGCCGGAGACCGACGTGACGAGCGCGAACGCCTCGCGCTCTGCGGCCGACGCGAAGCCGAACAGCATCTGCGCGTCCTCGCGCACCTCGTGGTGTGTGAAGAGCTTCACATTCCCGCCCTCGGCCGGCAGGCGGTCGAACGTGGAGAGGGGAATGAACACCTCGTAGCCGACGCCGCCGCATTCGACGACGACGCGGGTGATGTCCTTTTCGGCGAGAATTCCGTTCAGATAAGCTATCATGGCAGTGGCTCGCGGTAGCGGAAGGGGGTGATTGATGTGGCCTTGCGGCTGGTGGAATCGAACGTGATCACGGCGCCTTCCAGCGTGGCCGGGCCGGTGGCGACCTCGAAGCGGGCGGGGATGCCTGTCATCAGCTTCTGCGTTACGGGCTCGAACTGGCGGCCGATGGACGAGTACCACGGGCCGGTCATGCCGAGGTCGGTGATGAAGGCAGTGCCGCCGGGGAGGACGATGGCGTCGGAGGTCTGCACGTGGGTGTGGGTGCCGACAACGGCGGTGACGCGTCCGTCGAGGTAGTGGGCGAGGGTGATCTTCTCGCTCGTCGCCTCGGCGTGGAAGTCCACGAACACCGGCACGTCCTTGGGAATCTCGCGCAGCGCGGCGTCGGCGGCGTGGAAGGGGCAGTCGACCGGCTGCATGAACACGCGTCCGTGCAGGTTGAGTACGGCGAAGCGGCAGATCGGGGTGGTGATCAGCCGCCAGCCCTTGCCGGGAGCCTCGGGAGCGAAGTTGGCGGGGCGCACCAGATTCTGGAGCTGCCCGATGGTTGGCGCGAACTCCTTCTGTCCCCACGTGTGGTCGCCCATCGTGATGGCGTCGACGCCGGCTGCGGAAAGCTCGTTCGCGAGGGCGACTGTGATGCCGGATCCGGCGGCGGCGTTCTCGGCGTTGGCGATGACGGCGGCGAGGCCAAGCTCCTTGCGGATTCCCGCGAGCTTTTCCTTGATGATGCGTCGGCCGGGGCTGCCGACCACGTCGCCTAGCATGAGAACCTTCATGTGAGACCGCATGCTGAAAGGGCCACGAACAGTCCGCCTACGGCGGTGCAGATCGCTCCTGCGGCGCGGACGCGCGCTGGCGACGAGGCGAGCCAGGCGAGCGCCTGGCGGATGCGCCATGGGTAGAACATGCCGTACATGCCGACCACGATGCACACGTATGCGAACACCACGAGCGTGAGGCGCCACTGGGTGTCGCAGAGGCGGATGACGGGGAACATCTCTGCCGGGAAGAGCATGAAGAGCGCGCACACGCCGCGTATCGGCAGCAGGTTCGGCATCCACCAGCACGTCAGGATGGTGAGGACGATGGCGAGGATGGGAAGTTCCATGGGGAACGCCTTGAGGAACTTGTCGAACACGTCGATGCCGATGGTGTGGCACTCGTATGCGGTCCATATCCAGCCCACGGCGCAGAGGATCCAGCCTGCGAGGACGTTCCTGGGGAAGGTGCGGCAGAGATCTCCCGCGCGCGTGGAGAAGACGAGAGCGAACAACCCTGCCGCGAGGGTTGGCAAACCGAGAATTAGAAACCAAGCTGTCATGGCGGCTATTCTACCATATTTTCCCGCGGGCTGCGGAAACATTTGCCGTCGGCCGAAAAATCGCGTAAGATTTCCGGGCTCGGCGCGAGTAACGTATGAGACCAGGTATGCAAAAGACCACGAAACGGCTGCTAATTGCGGGCGGTGTCCTTGCGGGCGCGGTCGCGGCGGCGCTTTGCGCTGCGTGGTTCGGCATAGACTGGACGGACGAGGGGTCCGGCGAATACGCCGGCGGAGTTGTGCTGCGCGACGCTGGAGGGGAGGTGCTGCGCGTATCCCTTGGCGAGAACGACGTGGACTGCCGCCCGTACTATGTGGCCGATCCCGACGACTGGATCGTCAAGGCGCTCGTGGCGTCCGAGGACGGGACGTTCTGGGAACATTGCGGGGTCCGTCCGCTCAGCATTCTCCGCGCGACATTGCAGAACCTCTTCTACCGGCGGCGCATCTCCGGGGCGTCCACCATCACGATGCAGGCCGTGCGGCTGATCCGTCCGCATCGCAAGACGCTGTGGTGGAAGTTCAAGGAGGCGGTGATGGCGCTCAAGATGGAGCGGGCGAAGGACAAGAGGTGGATCCTTTCGCAGTACCTCAACCGCGCGCCGTACGGGTCCAACTTCATCGGCATAGAGGCGGCGGCGAACGGCTGGTTCGGGAAGGGCGCGAAGCAGCTGGGGCTTGGCGAGGCGGCGATGCTGGCGGGGATGGTGCAGGCGCCGAGCCGCTTCCGGCCCGACCGCGGCTTCGAGCGGGCCATCAGGCGGCGCGACTACGTGCTGGGGCGAATGAAGGCGCTCGGCATGATAACCGACGACCAGATGCGCGGGGCGCAGTCGGTCCGCCCGGTCGTCTGCCGCGCGCCGCGTCCGTTCCGCCATCCCTACTTCTGCGACTGGGCGCTGCGCCACCTTGGGCGCGACCGCGCCGCGCAGCGGCATGGCGGCGACTACGTGACGACCCTCGACGCCGACGTACAGGAAATCTGCGACAACGCCGTGGCCGAGGCGGCGGAGAAGGGCGGCTACTCGGTGGCGGCGGTCGTGATGCGCGTCGACACCGGCGCCGTGACGGCCCTCGCCTGCAGCGGCGACTACCTGGGCGGCGAGGCGGGACAGGTGAACACGGCGCTCGCGCCGCGCCCTGCCGGGTCCACGCTCAAGCCGTTTCTCGTGGCGCTCTCGCTCGATCGTGGCTTCGTGACGCCGGAGGAGCGTCTTGCCGACGTGCCGACAGCCTTCAAGGGGTATCGTCCCGCGAACTTCGACGCGAAGCACCGGGGCATGGTGACGGCCCGCGACGCGCTCGTCCTCTCGCTCAACATCCCGTTTGTGCGCCTGCTGAAGGACGTGGGGATCGAGCTTTTCGGGAGCACGCTGCGCGACCTCGGCCTCTCGAACATGCACGAGCCGGACGGCGCGTTCGGTCTGGGCATGGCCATCGGCAACGTGGAGGTGACGCTCCTGGAGCTGGTGACGGCGTATGCGGCGGTGGCCCGCGGGGGAATATGGAAGCATCCGTGCGCCTTCGTGCGCGAGGCGGAGGCGGGGCAGGAGGGCAGGCGCGTCTTCTCCGGCGGCGCCTGCTATCTCGTGAGCGACATGCTCTCTGGAGACGAGCGCAGCGCGGCGGCGCTGGGGCATGTGGCGGACGTGGCGGCCTCGCGGTTCGCGTGGAAGACCGGCACGAGCGCCGCGTACCGGGACGCGTGGACGGTGGCGTGGAACCCAGACTACGTGGTGGGCGTGTGGTGCGGACACGTGTCGGGAGGGTTCGGGGACACGACGCTCGTGGGCGTGAAGGCGGCCGCGCCGCTAGCGTGGCGCATCGCGCGAGCACTCTATCCGCGCAACGACGGGCCGTGGTTCGTGGAGCCGGGCGAGGTGATCCACAGGCGCGTCTGCTCGGTGACGGGCCTTCCGGCGAACGCGGACTGTCCGGCGACGGAGGACGGGAGGGCGCTCGCGGGGCGGAGCGGTACGGCTCTCTGCGGGGTCCATTATCGTGATTTGGACGGGAACGTGAAGGAAAGGCCGCGGGCGGGGTCTGCGCTTGCCATCTCCAGGCCGGAGGACGGGGCCGTGTTCAAGGTGGTGCCGGGCGGGATCCGCCAGAGGATCGTCTGCCAGGTGGCTGGCAACCAGGCCAGTTCGCGACTCTGGTGGTTCGTGGACGGGCAGCCGGCGGGCGAGAGCGTCGGTTCCGAGCCGTTCGCTGTGGAGCCGACGCCCGGCCGCCATGCCGTCACCTGCACCACCGCGTCCGGCGACAGCGCCACGGTGACCATACAGGTCGGCGACGCGCGATAGGGCAAAGGCACGGGCCGGTGGTCCCGGCCCGCCCGCTGGAAAATGGCCATCCTCGCGGGCGGTCCGCCAACTGCCAGCGGCAAACCACTTTTTTCAAGGCGCCCCCTTGCGCGGGCGGGGGAGATGTGCTATAATCTCAACTTCACCGCCGAAACAGTTAACAAAGTGGTCGCTTACCACACTTCATTCGCGGTG
>CAMPAF010000175.1 GCA_946631535.1 uncultured Verrucomicrobiota bacterium | reverse complement strand
TGTTCTGGTTGTTTCCAATCTCAAAACGCATGGGTGAGAAACGCAGATGCGCCCCTTTCGCGCCGGCAGGTGCGCATCGAGACGCCGAAGCGGCGGCGGAAAAGGTTGCGCATGGAATCGGGATTGCGGAATCCGCTGAGTGCGGCGACGCGGTCGAGCGTGAAAGATGTGGTGGACAGCAACCTTTTCACCTCGGCGAGGCGACGATCGGTGAGCGTAGAAGAGATGGATGGAATGCCGAGCTGCTTGAAGCGCAGGTCGAGAAGGCGGCGCGAAACGCCGAGATGGCGGGCCACGTCGGCGGCGTCGATCCCGGAAAGGGCGTTCTCGTTCGCGAAGGCGAGCGCGCGTTCCACAAGCGACGCGGCCGGGGCCAAGGGCGCCGAGGAACCGCGCACGACGATCGTCGCGGCGCGGAAGGGGGCATGGTCGATGCGCGGGGCTCGCCCGTCGATCAGGGCATCCAGGGCCGCTGCGGCCGCATAGCCCTGCCCGTCGCGGTCGGCCCGGATGCTGGTGAGGCGAGGGTTGGCGCTGTCGCAGATGAACTCGTCGTTGTCCATGCCGCAGACCGCCACCTGCATGGGGACGGCGATGCCGATATGGCGGCACGCGGAAATCACCTGCGCGGCCCGATAGTCCCAGGCCGCCATAACGGCGGTAGGCTTGGGAAGGTCGACGAGCCATTCGGCGAGAGACTGCGCGTCAGAGGAGGCCGTGCCGTGCGCCTCGCGGCGGTAGACCGAAAGGTTCCTTGCCTCGCGCCCCAGGCGGCGGCGGAAGCCGTCGAGCCGCTGGCGCGACCAGAACAGCTCGTCCTCGTCAGGCACAAACCCAAAGCTGCGAAAGCGTCCCAAGGAAAGGAAGTGTTCCGCGGCGAGCGCGCCGATGCGCTTGTTGTCTTCGTCCGGGAGGCGGAGGAAGCCGCGGCGCGAGGCGGCGGCTCCGACCACGAAGGAGACGACCGGCGCGCACGCCATGGAGAGGGCCGCCAAGGTGTCGCGTTCGGGATGGTAGCAGACGAGGAAACCCTGCGTGCCATCCTTTTCCGCCTGCCGAATGGACTGAACGGTCAGTTCCGCTTCCGCCCGAAGCAGCCGCACGTCCCAGTCGCGCCCCTCCGCGATGTAGCGGTAGACGCCGCGCAGGCGTTGGCGGCCTGTCGTATTCATCATCTTCACCGCCACGGTCACCTTGCGCGGTTCCTGCGATTCGACAACGTTGAGTTCTCTGGGTTTCCTTTTCACGGCGCAAAGTATAGCATATTTGCCGCCAGAGCGGCCATTTCGCCATTTCCATAATCATTCGTTTTCTCTTTCTCATAAAGTGCGATCATGCCGCAACCGAACTGCTATAATGGTGACGCATTGAAAAGCAACAAGAACGGAGAATTGCGATGTCTCATTCAAGTACTCTCGCAAAAATGTCCAAGCGTGTCCGCGCAGGACTCGGCAAGTGGGTGTTTCTGGCATCTTTGCTTGCCGTATGCGGCGGCGCTTTCGCCGTGACGCTCGACACTTCCGTGTTCCTTAGGAAGCGGACGGTGACGCTGAGCGGCTACACGGGCAACTCGACACTGTCCGATTTCCCGGTTCTCGTCCGTTTGCCGGCGGCTGTCTCCTCCCTGTGCATGCCGGGTGGCGACGACATCCGTTTCGCCGATGCGGCGGGTAACCTGCTCAACCACGAGGTCGACACGTGGAATCCAGACGGCGAATCGCTCGTCTGGGTGTGCGTGCCCAGCCTGTCGGGCACGGACACCACGCTTACGCTCTACTACTGCGGCGGGCAGAGCCAGTTCGTAAACCCTCGGCTTGTGTGGGCCAACGCGGACTACAGGGGCGTGTGGCACTTCTCCGGTTCGAGCAAGGACTCGTCAACGAACGAACTCGTGTGTACCGACTCGGCCACGGCCCCAACATTCACGGATGCGGGACCGGTCGGCACCGTGTTCTCCAGTTCCGGCTCGTCCTACGTGACCGTCGCAAACGATCCCCGCTGGGCTTGTTACGGTGATGAAATGACCCTCTCCGGCTGGGTGAAGGCGACAGATCGGGGAGATGACGTCGACTACTACGGACGCATCTTCAGCAGCAAGGACAGCCACATCAACACGAACGGCTTCGAACTGACGACCCAGAAGCTCACAACGCGTTACAACTTCATCGGCGACACCAACACGACCTCCCGCGGCATCTACCAGAAAGTGTTTACCACGTCGTGCGACTGCAGGCAGGACTACGTCTACCTGTCGGTCGTGCGCCAGGGCAACAAGGTGAGGCTGTACGCGAACGGCGCGTTAGTGGAGGAGCAGTCGGGCCTCGTCCTCAAGCAGTCCATCCGCAACCTGCGCATCGGCGCGCAGACGAACAAGGGGGCTGGGTCGCCGTGGTACGGCCAGCTCGACGAGCTGCGGCTGCAGTGGCGCGCACAGACGGCCGACTGGGCCATCGCGGATTACGCCACCCAGCACGACGCCAACTTCGCCGTACTGGGCGAGGAGGTACGGCTGGACGGCGGTCTGCTGGACGACGCCCCGTTCCGGCGCGCCTGTACCGTCACCTTGTCCGGCTATGCCGGTTCGTCGCGCCTCGTGAACTTTCCGGCGCTCGTGCGCATCCCAGCAGGGTCGTCGGTTTACGGCCTCTGCGCGGCGGACGGCAGCGACATCCGATTCGCCGACTCGGACGGGTACGCCGTCCCGCACGAGATCGACACGTGGAACACGTCCGGCGAGTCGTTGATCTGGGTGCGCGTTCCCAAGCTGGAGGGAACGGCCACCACCCTCCGGATGTATTTCCGCATCAAGGGCGAAATCACGGCCGTCGATCCGCACGACGTGTGGAAATACGCCGGGTACAAGGGCGTGTGGCACTTCTCGGGCTCGAACAAGGAATCGGCAATCGGTCTCACCTGCAACAATTCGGCTACAGCACCGACATATACGGAACCGGGGCCTGTCGGCACCGCATTCAACAGCGTCACAAACACAACCGAGAAGAGATTTGTTACGGTCGTGAACGATTCCCGCTGGGCCAAGTACGGCAATGAACTGACGCTTTCCTGTTGGGTGCAGGGCCGGAAGATTCCTGGTACCGGGCGCATCTTCTCCTCGAAGACCAGCTACGCGAACGAAGGCGGCTTTGAGTTCACCTTTCAATACGGATACAACAAATACAACACGATCACATCCGGCAACAACCAGAACACGCTAACGAGCGTCAGCTGTGAAAATACGTTTGTGTACATGACGTCTGTCATGGCTGACAACATGGTGACGCTGTATGCCAACGGAGCATACTCAAACAAGAGTGACAACAAGTGCAAGATGGTTCCACCAACTGTTAACATGCGTTTGGGCGCGGTTGGCGGTTCGAACAGCAGCCCAGGCGGAGTGTGGGACGGCATGCTCGACGAAGTGCGGTTGAGATGGGGAATGTCCAGCGCGGACTGGGTGGCGGCCGACTACGCCACGCAGCACGACACCGGCTTCGCGGTCCTTGGCGAGATCGAGGACGTCAACACGCACGGAACAACGATCCTGTTCAGATGAAACATCTTGCATCTTTCGCCGCACTGGCGATATTGGCGGGCAGCGCCGTAGCCCGGCCCGGGAACTACGAAGAAGCCACGGTACCGCCGTATGCGCTGGAGGACCCGCTCGCCTTCGCGGACGGGCGTAAGCTGAAGGGAGCGGAGGAATGGCCCGCACGGCGCGCCGAGATCCTGCGCATCTTCGAGAAGGGGATGTACGGGCGGATGCCGCCGAAGCCGGAGCAGATGGTGGCGGAATTGACGGACGAGAAGGTTACGATGAGCGGCTTCGCGATCCGTCGCCGCGTGCGCCAGTACTTCAGGGAGGACAAGAGCGGCCCGTTCGTCGACTGGCTTGTGCTGCGCCCGCGTTTTGCGACGGGACCGGTCCCCGTGATCTTGTTTCTCAACTCGGTCGGCGCGATCCAGCTGCTGCCGGACACTGACCTGTCGCTTTCCGACGGCTACTGCGAGGCGAACGGCGGACGCGAGAAATTGACAGACGACAGACTTGAGAAGTTGCGCGGACAATGGTGCAACCCGGACAACCGGAATTACTGGCCGGTTGGCGACATCATTGCGCGCGGTTACGCGGTGATGACGGCGTGCTACTTTGACATCGCACCCGATCCGGCCAAGAAGGAGGAACGCGCGACGAAGTGGCGGCGGCGCTGCTTCGACCTGTGGCCGGCATGGGACGATGCCGCTCCTGACAATACCAAGTCCCTCATGGCTTGGGCATGGGGACTCTGCCGAGGTCTCGACCTTGCCGAGCAGGAGCCTGGCATAGACGCCAAGCGCGCCGTCGTGACGGGGTGTTCGCGGCTCGGAAAGGCCGCCTTGATCGCCGGCGCGTTCGACGAGCGTTTCGCCGTGGTCGTTCCCAACCAGACTGGCCATGGCGGCGCACCGCTCACAAAGCACTATTTCGGCGAAAACATCGAGACGGAGTCCAAGTCGTTTCCCCATTGGTTCACGCGATCCTACTTCGCCTACGCCGGGAAGGACGAGACAATCCCGTTCGACCAGCATCTGCTGCTGGCATGTGTGGCACCGCGCCATCTTCTGATTGAGGGATTCGACCAGAAATGGTTCGATACGCGCGCCGAATACCTGGCCTGTAAGGCGGCCAGTCCCGTGTGGGATTTCCTCGGCAAGCCCGGACTCCCGAAGAAGCCCTTCCCGCCGGACTTCGACACGTCCTGCATCGGATTGCATCTGGGCTATGTCCGCCGCAGCGAGAACCACGGGCTTTCGCCATACGACTGGCGGTGGATGCTGGATTTTGCCGACAGCGCGTTCGCCAGCCGGAGTGATGGCAAATGACGGATACGCTGTTCAAGTATGTTTCCGTAGCCAACGAGGCGCTGTGGGGATGGTGCGTCCTGTGGCTGCTCGTGGGGGTGTCCGTCGGGCTGACGTTCCTCCTGAAGGGATTCCAGTTCCGGAAATGGCGGACGATGTTCGCCGTGTTCGGGCGCGAGAGCGAGGCGGTGCGGAAGAACGGGCTGGGCATATCGTCGTTCCAGGCGTTCTGCGTGTCGCTCGGTGCGCGCGTGGGGACGGGGAACCTTGCGGGCGTGGCCTCGGCGATCGCGGTGGGCGGGCCGGGGGCCGTGTTCTGGATGTGGGTGATGGCGCTCTTCGGCGCGGCGACGGCGTTTGCGGAGGCCGTGCTGGCGCAGCTCTACAAGCGGCGCGGCGAAGGATCGTTCTTCGGCGGGCCGGCCTACTACATGAAGTACGGCCTCAAGTGCGCGCCGATGGGCGTGGCGTTCGCGACGGTGCTGGTGCTGAACCAGGGGATGGCGAGCCACATCGTGCAGAGCAACGCGATCTGCGGCATCCTGGGCGAGCGCACCGGCGCGGCGGCGGGCGTGACGGCCGTGGTGCTGGCCGTGCTGGCGGTGGCCGTGTTCTTTGGCGGCGTGCGGCGCGTCTCGCGCCTCTCGTCCGTCCTCGTGCCGTTCATGGCGCTGGGGTTTCTCGCGCTTGCGGCGTGGGTGGCGCTGACGCATCTCGGCGAGCTGCCGCGCGTGTTGGGGCTGATCGTCAAGGACGCCTTCGGATTGCGCGAAGTGGCCGGCGGCGGTGTGGGCGTGGCCGTGATGCAGGGCGTGCGGCGCGGGCTCTTCTCGAACGAGGCGGGCGAGGGATCGGCGCCGAACGCCGCCGCGACGGCGGACGTCTCGCATCCCGTGAAGCAGGGCTTCGTGCAGGCGCTCGGGGTGTTTGCGGACACGCTCGTCGTCTGCACCTGCACGGCGGCGATCATTCTGCTGACGGGGACGGACGACTTCGGCGAGGGCGGCATCGTGCTGACGTCGCGCGCGATGGCGACGCACCTCGGTCCGTTCGGTGCGTGGTTCCTGATGGCGGCGGTCGTCCTCTTCGCCTATTCCACGATCATCTCCAACTACGTGTACGGCGAGACGGGCGTGCGTTTCCTCACGAAGAGCCGCCCGGCGCTTGCCGGATATCGCGTGGCTTCGGCGGCGGCGGTCCTTTCGGGCGGGTTCGTGACGCTCGACCAGGCCTGGAGCGCGGTGGACCTCACGATGGGCGTGATGGTGGCGATGAACGTGGCCACGCTCTGGCTCTTGCGGAACGACGTGAAGCGGCTCTACGCCGATTACATGGAACAGCGCGCGGCGGGACGCGATCCCGTGTTCGATCCCGGCATCCTGCCGGAGCGCGCGGACGTGCTTGACGGATGGAAGGAAATATGATGAAGTTGACGAAACGCGTGCTCGGCATGTCGCCTTCGCTGCCGCGCAAGCTCTTTGACATGGCGAAGGAAATCGGCGGAGACGTGATCGACCTGACGCTCGGCGATCCCGATGTGCAGCCGCCCGCGAACGTGCGCGCGGCGGCCTGCGCCGCGATCGACGCTTGCCACACCCGCTACTCCCAGAACGCTGGCTTGCAGGAGGCCCGCGAAGCGGTCGCCGCCTACCAGC
>CAMPAF010000174.1 GCA_946631535.1 uncultured Verrucomicrobiota bacterium | reverse complement strand
AGCTGAAGGAGATCGTCGACCTCCTGCGCAACCATCCGTCCGTCGTGATGTGGATCCCCTACAACGAGGGCTGGGGGCAGCCCTCCGCCGACAAGACGCGCTTCACGAACCTGTGGCTCAAGCGCTACGACCCCTCGCGTCTCGTGAACGGCCCCTCCGGCTGGAACGACTACGAGGGCGGCATCGCGCACGGCTACACGAAGTGGAAGCAGCCGGCCGATCCCGTCCCGTCGTGCGACGTGGTGGACCGCCACAACTATCCGCATGCGATGATGTGTCCGCCCAACGCGAAGCGCGTGACGATCGCGGGCGAGTTCGGCGGCGCGGGCGCGTGCCTGATCGGGCACTACCAGGACCTTAAGGGGCGCCTGCATTCGCCGGTGCCGGTGGAAGGCGGCCGGTGGCGCGAGGACAACCGCAAGCGCTACGAGGACCTTGTGCGTCCGCTCGTCAAGATGGCGCACGACGGCCTGGGCGGCAGCGTGTTCACCGAGTCGATCGACCAGTTCTGGGAGGGCGGCGGCCTCGTGACGTTCGACCGCGCGATCGTGAAGTTCGACTACGAGTTCCTGCGCGCGCTCCACAAAGAGATCCTCGACGCCGCCCGCGCCGGCGCCGAAGGCAAGTGAACGTGCGTACCGCCAATATCGGCTGACCATCTGGACACGCACGGTGAATTTGGAAACGGAAGAACTGGCGCATGGGAGCGTCGTGGGCGGCTACCGCGTGGTGCGGACGCTCGGCGCGGGCGGCATGAGCCGCGTGTACGAGGTGGTGCACGAGAGGCTCGGCACGCATTTCGCGCTGAAGGCCTTTGCACGTGCGGGGAAGGGGGACGTCGCGTTCCTGCGCGAGCGCTTCGTGGCCGAAGGGCGCCTCCTCGCCCGGCTCAAGTCTCCGCGGCTTGTGCATGTGCACAATCTCCTTGAATCGCCCACCGGCGAACCGTGCTACGTGATGGACTTGGTGCTGGGGCCGGACGGCAAGCCCGCAACGCTGGAGGACATGCGCCAGGCGGGAACGGTGGAGGAGCGGGATGTCTTCCGCTGGTATGCGGACATGGCGGAGGCGCTGCGCACCGTCCACACGGCAGGCGTGGTGCACCGCGACGTGAAGCTGACGAACATCCTCGTGGCGGCGGACGGACATGCCGTGCTCGCCGACTTCGGCATTTCCCGCTACTGCGACGACGCGCTGCGCCGGGAGCTCTCCGTGGAGACGACCTTCGCGGCGGACGCCACCACGAACTCGCGGCCCGTCCTCGGCACTGGCAACTACCTGCCGCCCGAGCTGCGCGCGGGGAAACCGGCCGTTCCGGCCTCCGACTACTACGCCCTCGGCGTGGCGCTCTTCCGTCTGCTCACGAGCGTGTGGTACGAGCCGGGCACGCACGCGCTTGACCTGCTGGCGCCATTCGATCCCGCGTGGCGACGGATCTTCCCCGCTCTTCTCGCCGAAGCGCCCGAAGACCGCAGCCTTCCCCCGCCGCACGCGCCGTGCAAGATGCGCCGCCGGCTTTTCGCCGCCGCCGCGCTTGTGGTTTTGGCCCTTTCAGCCGGTGCGGTGTACTGGCTCTGCCGCCCGGAGACGCCGGAACCGCTTTCCTTTGACGACCTGTTCTTCGTTTCCGAGGCGCTTCCGTGACTACTCGCCCCCGTCTTTTTGCCGCCAAGAACGCAAAGATCTCATAGCCTGGAAAATTCTGCTCCTTCCGCTGTCCCTTTTCCCCTTTCGGTGCGTATATTCCTTATGGAACAATAGCAATCACGACGAAAGGAAACAAAGTCAGAATGAAAAAGAAGTTTCTAGCATGTGGTCTGGCGGCGTGTGCCGCGCTGGTGGCCCTGGCGCTGCCCACGAAGAAGGAGGTGCAGGCTGCACGGCCCATCGTCGCCGAACTGATGGCGGACGCCGTGGCCGAACAGAAGGCGGGCAAGATCAAGACCGCCGAGCTGGGGGCGCGGGCGCTCGCCCTCGCCGGCCGCGCGGAGACGGAGGCCGCCCGACTTCTGCTTCTCCAGGGAGCGGTGATTGCGTATGCGCGTGGTGGCGAACCGGCACGCGCAGCCGAGGCGGTACGAAAGATGCGTGTCGAGATCAAGGGCATCACGCCCGAATACGAGGCCGACATGCTGTCGCGGGCCGTCAAGTCCCTGCCGTTGAAGGACGGCCGGCTGCTCTACGGGATGCTGGATGACGCGCGTCGGCTCGTCCGCTACCGCCGTGAGGTAGCCACGCTGGAGAAATCCCTTGCCGCGAAGGACGATCCCGCCAAGCGCGCGCAGCTGGCCGAACGGCTTGCCGCCATCGGCGAGTGGAAGCGCGCCCTCGAGGAAATTGCGAAACTGGGCGGCGACGTGGCGCGCGCAGCGAAGTTCGAGCTGGGCGAAGGCACGATGACCTCGGCCGAGGTGGCGGAGATCTGGTGGCGGCAGTCCGGCATGAAGGACGCCGACGGCTTTACCGTGTTCCAGCGCCATGCCGGCGAATGGTATGCCAAGGCCCTCGCGGACGGCTCCCTCACCGGCCTCAAGCGCGACCTTGCCCAGAAGCGCATCGACGACATGGGCGGCATCAAGAATTTTCGGGGAAGCGGCACTGTCGCTTCGGGGACACGTGCTGCTTCGGGACATCGGGAAAGCGGCATTCCCGCCGCTTCGGAGAAACAATCAAATGCGCTTTATTGCGTCATTGATCTCTCGATGGGTCCGTCGGCAAGTCGCTATCCCGTCAAATGGCTTGCCACGCCGCCGCCCGGCGGCTTCAACACCGACGAGTACAAGACCTCCAAGCTCGTCCTCCGCCGCATCGAGCCGGGCAAGTTCAAGATGGACGGCAAATATGAGTTGACGCTCACGAAGCCATACTACATGGGCGTGTTCGAGGTGACGCAGAAGCAGTACGAGCTGGTGACGGGAGGCAATCCATCACAGTTCAAGGGCGACATGCGGCCCGTCGAAAATGTCTCGTGGAATATGATTCGCGGCGATTCGTCCTCCTACAACTGGCCGAGTTCCGCGAACGTCGATTCTTCGACGTTTATGGGCAAGCTCCAGGCGCGCACGGGCCTTAAATTCGACCTGCCCACAGAGGCGCAATGGGAATATGCCTGCCGGGCGGGAACGACGAGCAAATACAACAACGGCGGTGACACCGTGGCCGACCTGAAGAAGCTGGGACGATTCTTGTTCAATCAGGCAGGGCGCGCTTGGGAGGAGTCCGATGCCGACTTAGCCCGGCACGAGCCGGATGGGAAAGGCGGTTATTCGGAACGCCATACGGTTGTCGGCTCGTACCTGCCGAATGCCTGGGGGCTCTACGACATGCACGGGAACGTGTGGGAGTGGTGCTTGGACTGGAAAGGTAATCTGTCGGGCGGCGTGACGGATCCACAAGGTTCTTCCTCGGGGTCGGACCGGGTGAGACGCGGCGGCAGCTGGAACAGCGATACGGTGGTCCACTGCACCTCGTCCCACAGGGGCAGCAACGACCCGTCGTACGTGAACAGCTACGTCGGCTTCCGCCTCGCCATTGGCCACGATCTGCTGAAGGAACGTTCGAGTGACACAAAGGTTGTCGTGCCTGCTTTATCGGAGGAAAAGCTCCCCAAGGAAACCTCGGCTCGCCCCAAGCCGCTCGTCCTCGACCTCGGCGGCGGCGTGAAGATGGAGATGGTGGGATGTCCGGCGGGGGCGTTCATGATGGGATTTAGCAGCGACAAAGAAGTTTTTCGGCCACACAAGGTGACGCTTACGCGTCCGTTCTGGATGGGCAAGTTCCCTGTGACGGTGGAACAGTGGGAGAAACTGATGGGGCCGATTCCTCTCCCGTCCGATTCGCTTATTGTGAACGCAAAGGCCGTGCTGGAAGCCTTGGGTGGGAAGAAACTGCCTCAAACGGCATGCAGGCCTACGGAAGTGGACGAGTTCATGTCGTTTCTGAACAAGAGGTTTACGCATCTTCTGCCAAGGGGCTATGTGTTCCGCTTGCCGACATGGGCGGAATGGGAATATGCCTGCCGCGCAAACGGCGATCCGGCACGGGACTGGTTTGCCATGCCAATTGTGAAAGACCTTAAAGACGAAGACAAGCGCAGGATCGTTGTGTCGATTGACGATCGGCTTGATGTCTTACGGAAGAATGGTGTGGCCTTCAACGAGAAGCAGATCAAGGACAGTGGATGTCGATTGCCATTTAAGATTGGAACGAAGATGTCCAACACATGGGGATTTAGCGACATGTTGGGCAATGCCAACGAGCTGCTGATGGATACGTTCTCCCCCAACGTGCCCTTTCCAAAATGGGGGACTGCGAAAATACCGGCGGCATTCTTGAATTGGACAGACAAGGATATCGACCCTCTCTTCTGGGATTCCTCGACAAATGCGGCCAGATCGCTCATCTTTAGCCATCCGTCAATTGGATGGGGCACCAATCGCTTGGTCTGTCGGCAAGATCGGCGCGATTTTTCTGTGGGCTTCCGTGTCTGTGTCGGCCCAGACCTGCTGAAGGAGCGCGGGATCACGCCGCCCAAGCTCGGCAAGTGAGCCGCGGAGACGGCGGATGTTAAGAACCCTGATGCGGTATGGCAAAGACGGCCTCGACTGCGTCGGAAACTTCATCTGCCGTCACCGGGAGGTGTTCCGCCTCCTTTGCGGCTCGGGCCCTGCGGCTGGCATCCAGCTCGTGCCGGACATACCAGATGCCGCCTGCGGTGACGAGCGCGATTGCGGCGATGCCCGCCGCCACGGTTCCGAAGAGCCAGCGGCGGAACCGCCGCCGCTCGTGCGCGTTCCAGTCTGCGATGAAACGGATGACCTCCTCTGGACCGGCCAGCCGCTTGTCGACGTCAGGCTCCGTCATGCACCGCAGGAGCGCCGCGACGAGGCGCGGCACGCGCGGCAGGCGCGTCTGGATGTCGGGGATGCGTTCAAGTTTGATTGCGCGCGCCATCAGCTCGGATGTCGTCGCTCCTGCGTTGGGGCGTTCGCCCACCAGCATCTCCCACAGAACGATGCCGAGCGAATAGACGTCCGCGCGCGCATCGACGGCGCGGGAGTCCATTAGCTGCTCGGGCGCCATGTAGGCGGGCGTGCCGATGACCGTGTTCGTCATCGTGAGGGTGGTGGTCTGTTCGCCGTTTGTCGCCTTGGCCACGCCGAGGTCGGCGAGGAGCGGCGTGCCGTCGGCGGCGAAAAGGATGTTGTCCGGCTTGATGTCGCGATGGACGATGCCGTGCGCGGCGGCGGCCGCAAGGGCGGCGGCGATCTGCCGCACGAGGGCAAGTGCCTGCCGGACGGGCATGGGGCCGTCGCCGCGCATCAGTCGTTGCATGAGCCTGTCGCGCAGGCTGCCGCCTGGGGCGTAGTCCATGATCATGTAGCCGAGTCCCGTGTCGGGGTCGCGCCCCACGTCGTATACGCGGATGAGGTTCGGATGGCGCACGGTCATTGCGATCTCCGCCTCGCGGACAAAGCGCTTGACCGCCGTGACGTCGACCGCCGAGGCCGTGGGATAGAGAACCTTGGCGGCGAATTCGGCGCCGCTAGCGGGATCGCGTACAAGGTACACCGCACCCATGCCGCCACGTCCCAGCTCGCATACGACCTGGTAGGCGCCGAACATCTCGCCCGGTTCAAGAAACTGCCCTTTTTCCTGCATGGCGCAATTTTACCAAACCCCGTGCCGCCGTACAAGTGGATATGGTATACTGTTTGCGATGGACAACGCAGACAATCGGAAAGAAAATGTTTTTCCCGATACGCCACGAACCTTGATCCGGCGCATACCCGAGCTCGCGGCTGGCAAGGACGACGGTGCGTGGGCGAGTTTCGTGGAGCTTTACGAGCCAGCGTTGCGCCATTTCGTGGCCCTTGCCGCGCCGGACCTGCCGTCCGCCGACGCGGACGACATTGTGCAGGACACGTTTATCCGCCTCGTTGACGTTCTTCGTTCCGGGAGCTATGATCCGTCCCGTGCCCGTTTCCGGACGTACCTTGCCACGATCACGCGCCGCATCGTGATTGACCGTTTCCGGCGCAACGCGACGCAGCAGGCAATTCGCCAAAGCGCATGCGAGGCGGCCGCGTTCGACGACAATGCGCCGCCCGATCCTGCCGCCGCGCTTGACCTGAAGTGGCGGATGGCCTGCCGAAAGGCGGCCGAGGAGCGCGTGCTTACGCAGTCGGCCCTTGCCGCGTCAAGCAAGGAACTCTGGCGGCTTGTTTCGTCCGATGGGATGTCGGTCAAGGACGCCGCCAAGGCCATCGGCATTCCCGCCAACACGGCCAGCAAGGTCAAGCGGCGCATCGAGACGATGGTCGCCGCCGTCGAGGCCGAGTTCGACGACGTGTGTACACACGAGAAAGGATGGGCGAAATGAAATTCACGCATCTGGGCGTGACAGCGGTTTGGATTTCACTTGGTCTCGCCGCGCGGCGTGGAGGAAAAGCATGAGCGCGAGGGTAAACAGGCGAGGGTTCGTGGCGGGCGCGGCGGCGCTCGCGAGCCTGCACACGCGGGCGGACTGGCTGAAGTTCTTCGACCGCGACGAG
>CAMPAF010000173.1 GCA_946631535.1 uncultured Verrucomicrobiota bacterium | reverse complement strand
GGCAGTCCTCGATGACGATGTCGCGCCCGCCCAGGCGGAACGCGCTGCACGCGCTCGAGATGTCGCAGCGGCGCACCTCCATGTCGCGGTTGGCGAAGCCCGCGATCGAATCGTCTCCCGTGTGGATGAAGCAGTCGCTCACGCGCACATGAGTGCATGCGCGCACGTGAAAACCGTCGTGCCCGGCGAGCATCGTAACCTTCTCGCACGTGATGTTCGCGCACCGCTGGTGCCTCAACGCCCAGTTGCCGGTGTGGCGGATCGTGAATCCGCGGTAGACGATGTTCGTGGAGTCGAACGCGCTCACCCCGTGCACGCCGCGGTACTTCTCCTCGCCGTTCGGGTTGAAGCCGTTCGAACCGTCGATGATGCTCCCCTCCTCGCCGATTATCGCCACGTCGTGCGCGTTGAGGATGCGGATGATCGCGTTGTTCCATGGCGCCAACGCGTTGCCCACGAACGAGCGCTTCTTGAGGCCATTCGGACGCTCCCACACGTCCTTCGCGGCCTCCGCCACGCCCGAGACCGGCTCGACCGTGTCGTGCTCGAGGATGTCGAAGTCCGCCGAGTCTCGGCTCGCCTGGAGCACGGCGCCTTTTTCAAGGTAGAGCGTCACGCCGCTCCTGAGGCGCAGGCCCTTGATCGGGTAGTGCCCCTTCCCGATGACGACACGTCCGCCGCCCGCGCGGAACACCTCGTCGATCGCGCCCTGGATCCGTTCAGTGGCGTTCGTCCAGGTGCGGTAGACCATGTCCCAGTCGTTCTTCGGCTGTGGCGCGTCCACGCGCACATCCGCCGCGCCGACGGCACCAGCCGCCAGCAGGCACAGGACCATCATTCTTCTCATGTCGCCTCCTTGATGTGAAAGACTACTGATCGTCACGCGTGACGCCCATATGGAGCATGGGCAGGACTTTCTCCGCCCGGCGGTCGAAGTTGAACACCGTGAACCCACCCACGCCCAGTTCGCGCACAGCAAGTATCTGCTTTGCGAGACGCACCGCTTCCCTCCCGTCGTGGCGCCACGTGGAAAGCCCGATGCCAGGATAGATCGGCACCTTGCCTACAAACCGCTTCTGCGCCGCCACCTGGTTCCTGAAGAGCGCAGACGACTCCACGTAGTCCATCGGGCAGACGAAGTCGAGCCAACCAGCTCGGCACCACGCCGTCCAATCCTGCCCCACGTTCGTCGGCGACGTCTCCGCGCTCGGGAACACTGCCGCCGAAATCTTCACGCCCGGAGCCTCGGCTCGCACGCGCTGCGACACGGTCCGCACCACGAACGAGATGTTGGAGGTGCGGAAGTCCAGCCACAGCTTCTTCAGCCGCTCGTCCTTGCGAACGTCGCCTGGCCAGTTCGTCACCGTGCCGCCTGCCATCGCCTCGAACCGCGTGCGGCATCCAGCGCAGAAGCAATGGTTGCCGTCGGGGTAGCGGATGTAGTCGAAATGTATGCCGTCCACCCCCTTCTTCGCCAGCTCGACCATCGCTTCGATCTCCATCTTCTGGTTGTCTGGGTGCGACGGGCAGAGCCAGCCCGGCTTAGACTCGCCGCCGTACGCCACCTGCGTGCGGTTGGTCGCCGCCATCTTCGCCGAAAACACCGGATCGACGCAGCTGCCCATGTTCCAGCACACCTTCCACACGTGGCATGCCACCCCGTGCTTGCGGCAGGCTGCAAGACACTGCTCTAGCGCATCGCCCTGCGTCGCCACTTCCGCCGCCGCAGGAAGCACCTTCGACCTGTAGAACGCCGCCCCGCCCCACGCCAGGTTCGGCATAAGCGCGTTGAAGCCGTTCTCCTTCAGTATCCGCACCGACTCGTCCCACGTGCGGCCGCCGCCCAGCCCCCACGCGCTGTGGCACCAGAACGCGCGATGCTCGCCCGTCTTCGGCTTCTGCGCCTCAAGCCACGCACGGTCGTCCGCCCGCTGCTTCGCCTTGGCGGCCTCGCGCGCCTCTATCTTCGCCTTCAGCGACGGCGCAAGGTCGCACACGATCGCGCGCATCAGCGCGGCGGCTTCGCCGTCGGAACCACCCAGCCACACGTGCGCCATGTATATGCCTGCAGGCGTACGCACGAGAGCCGGCATCTGCAGCGATTCCTTGCCGCCGGCAGCCCATGTCGCCAAAGTCTTCGCCCCGAACGGCGGCAGGTCCACCCGCTGCGTCATCCACGACGCCTGCGGCGCGAAATCCGGCTGTCCCGGAAGCCCGCGTCCTCTCTTGAGGAAGCCGGCGATCGGCTTGGGAGGGCGCACCACACCCTTCTGCTTCAGGCCTATCAGGTCGGCGATCTCCTTCGGCATCGAATAGCACGCGAAGATGCGCCGGCCGGAGCTTACGAACTGCTTGAGCGCCGGGAACGTCTCGGCAGGAAACGAGGTGTTGTACGGCAGCATCACGGCCGAGACCGCGGCCAGCTGGTTGGTGGTGAGATCGGAGTCGGCGATCATCGAGCTGCCGATGCCGATCGACTCGAGCGTTGCGGAGAGGTTGGCGGCGAACGTCAAGTACGCCTTGCCTTCCGCCCCGCCCTTCGCAGCCTGCGCTCCTGCGTAGACGATCGCGACGTCCGGATTTCCGCCGCCGAGGTACGCCACGTTGGCGATCCGGCATGTGGCGTTGACCGCCTCGCCGCGCCATCCGGAGATGCGCATGAGCGTGATCGCGCCCCAGCCGTCCGGCGTGTCCTCCACGCGCGTCTCCGTCTTGCGGACGACGACGCGCTGCCACTTGCCGGCCTCCTCGGGCGAGAAGGAACCGTGGTACCAGCCCTTGCCGCTCTTGAAGTAGCAGCTGAAGCCCGTGAACGGCCGCAGGTCGTCGCACCAGAAGTCGAACTGTATGCCCGACCTCACGCGGAGGTCGCATTGGAACGGGATGTCCCAGATCGTGCGCGCGGCGCCGGTCTTGGCGAAGTTGGCCTTAAACGTCGCCACGTTGTTCGTGCGCTTGGCCCATGCGGGCACGAGCTCCAGCGACTCGTCGGCTCGCGGAGGCGCCACAAGCGACGGCTCCGGGACATTCCTGTCGGAACACCCGCCAAGCAGCGTCGCGAGCAGGAACGCGAACACCAGCGACGCCGCCGTTTTAGCGAAGCCCGTCACGGCACGAGGAACTTCGCGGTGAGGGCGGCGGCCTTGGCCTTGACGTCGGCCTGGACGGCGACGTTGGTGATGTCGTCGAGGATGTCGGCGATCCAGCCGCCGATGAGAGCGGCCTCGGCCTCCTTCATGCCGCGCGTCGTGATGGACGCTGTGCCCACACGGATGCCGGAGCACTTGAAGGGAGACTCGGTGTCGTACGGAATCGTGTTCTTGTTGACGACGATGCCGGCGTTGTCGAGCGCCGCCGCCGCGTCCTTGCCGGTGATGCCCTTCGTGCCCTTCACGTCCACGAGGAAGAGGTGGTTGTCGGTTCCGCCGGAGACGATCCTCCAGCCGCGGTCCTGCACGGCCTTGCACATGGCCTTGCAGTTCGCGACGACCTGCGCCGCGTATGCCTTCATCTCGGGCTGCATCCACTCGCGGAAGCAGACCGCCTTGGCGGCGATGATGTTCTCGAGCGGACCGCCCTGCATGCCTGGGAACACCGCGCTGTCGAGCGCCTTGGCGTACTGCGCCTTGCAGAGGACGAGGCCGCCGCGCGGCCCGCGTAGCGTCTTGTGCGTCGTCGTCGTGACGAAGTCGGCGTACGGGACAGGCGACTCGTGCGCGCCGCCAGCCACGAGGCCGGCGATGTGCGCCATGTCCACCATCATGATGCAGCCCGCCTTATCGCAGATCTCGCGGATCCGCTTGAAGTCGAGGGCGCGCGGATACGCGCTCGCGCCGGAAAGTAGGATCTTCGGCTTCACCTCGAGGGCCTGCTTCTCGAGAGCGTCGTAGTCGATGCGCTCCGTCGCGCGGTCCACCGTGTACGGCACGATGTTGTAGAGCTTGCCGGAGAAGTTGACCGGCGAGCCGTGCGAGAGGTGCCCGCCCTGGTCGAGCGAAAGGGAGAGGATGGTGTCGCCCGGCTTGATCGTGGCGAAGTACACGGCCATGTTGGCGGAGGAGCCGCAGTGCGGCTGCACGTTCGCGTGGTCGGCGCCGAAGAGCGCGCACGCGCGCGTCCGCGCCAGCTCCTCTGCGGCGTCAACCGGGAGGCAGCCCGAATACCAGCGCTTGCCCGGATACCCTTCCGCGTACTTGTTCATCAGCACGCTGCCGGCGGCGAGGCGAACGGCGCGGCTGGACGTGTTCTCGGACGCGATGAGGTTGATCTCCGTGTCCTCCTGCGTCACCTGCGCCTTGATGGCGGCGTAGATCTCCGGATCGTCCTTCGCGAGTCCGGAGAAGTCGCTCAGCCGGCGCGCGCGCTCGAGCTTCGCGCGACGGCGCGCGTGGCGCTCCGCGTCGTCCACGGACGTGCCGACGAACGCCTTCAGGATATCAACCGCTGCGGCCGCGTCCGTCCGCTTCTGGCCGAGGCAGAGGACGTTGGCGCCGTTGTGGGCGCGCGCGATGCGGGCGTCCTCCGCGTCGCGGCAGAGGGCCGCGCGCACGTTCTGGAAACGGTTGGAAGCCATCGACATGCCCATGCCAGTGGTGCACACGAGCACTCCGAAGTCTGCCTCGCCGCCCGCCACGGCCTCCGCAACGGCGTCCGCGTAGTCGGGATAGTCGCAGCTCTCCGCCGCGTCCGTGCCGACGTCCACGAACGTCGCCTCCGGACATGATGCGATCAGGGACTTCTTCAGTTCAAATCCGCCGTGGTCGGCGCCGATGACGATCTTCATTATTAGTTTTTCCTTCTGTTGAACGCAAGGTCAAGATTATACCAAAACCCCGCCGCCGCCACAACATGCACTCGCGCAAGGTTTATGGCTTCTGGGGGGCGAACTCGGAGGCGGGGCGATGCTTCCGCAGGAACAGGACGTTCACAAGGTTCAGCGAGTACAGGACCACCAGCATCGTCACGACGCCAGAATGCCCGAAGCCGAGCCGGTCGCTCACGAGGATGGCCGCCTGGTTGCCCACAAGCCCCGCCACGCCCCAGGCGGAAAGCACCGCGCCATGTATCTTCGAGATGTTCGTCATGCCGTAGTGGTCCGCAAGGATGCCAGGGATCACCGAGAAGCCGGCGCCGTAGCAGGCGTTGATCACTAGGAGCGCAAGACCTATCAGCGGCGGCCACCAGCTCGCCGTCATCACGCCCACGGATATGCCGAGGATGTAGAGCAGTATGTTCACGCGGCGCGCGAGACGGTCGCTCCACCACGCGAAGAGGAAGCGCCCGCCGCCGTTCATGAGTCCGCAGAGCGCGATCACCCACGTCGTCAGCTTCTCTGGATAGCCGACCGCGGGCGTGTCCATCATCTGCTTCGCGAGCGGAATCAGGCAGAGTCCGCAGGAGATGTTCAGGAACATGAAGAGCCACGCGCGGAGGAAGTATGCGTCCTTCGCCAGGCCCAGGTAGGTGAACTCGCACTGCGGCAAGCCGTGCGCGAACGACATCTGCTCGACCTTCGGCTTCCTGAGGATCAGCGCCGATATGAGCATCGGCGGCAGGTAGAACGCCGCGAAGATCATGAAGGTGCGGACGATCCCGTACGTCTCGAACCCGCGAAGCTGGAACATTGCGAAGCTCGTCTCGCTTCCCCAGTGGATGCCCTTGTAGAGGATCGTCGAAAGCGTGGAGCCGAGACCGAACGAGATGATCGGCACGGCGGCGGCGATCGCCTTCGCGTTCGGAAACCACAGCATCATCGTCTTCACGGGGGAGATGTAGATGATGCCAGTTCCCGTTCCCACAAGGAATCCGTAGCCCAGGTATATGAGCGCCAGCGACTTCATCTTGATGCCGAGCGCCGTCACGAGAAGTCCGGAAATGAACAATGTGGTACCGATCATCGTGGACAGGCGGATGTTTCGCTCGACGATCTTGCCGAAGAACGCCGCGCCCATGCCAAGGAAGAAGATGCCGAGGGAGAACGCGAACTGCACTGCACCCTTCGTCTCGCCGATGTACTTGGCAATCTCGGTGGAGAAGTTGGTGAACGCGTAGATCTGGCCGACTGACACAGCCAGAAGAAATGCCGGAAGAACGGCACGGAAAACCCGTTGTGAACCTATTGATTTGCTCATGGCGAGGCGTATGATACCACAACCTGTTGCGCCTCGCAACCCCAAAGGCCACAAGATATTGAAAAAACATACAGGGTAATTATACTTGACCTGTTGAGTTGGTGGGACTGGCGGGGATCGGACCCGCGACCCCAACATTAAAAGTGTCGTGCTCTACCAACTGAGCTACAGTCCCGTGCGAGCGAGTAGTTTACCAAAACCTCCGCCCCAACGCAAGGTTGTTACCATTCTTTAACTTTCTGCCCCCTTAACCTCATAACCCTATACCCCCATAACCCTATACCCCCACATAACCCTATACCCTCATAACCTTTTAACCCTTTAACCTTTTAACCCTTTAACCCTTCTATCCCCAGCCGCCGCTCGATGTCTTCGATCGTGCCGCCCTTCGTCTCTGGCATGAAGAAGATCGCCCACAGCACCTGCACGAGCATCATGAACGCGAAGAAACCAAACGCCCACGTGC
>CAMPAF010000172.1 GCA_946631535.1 uncultured Verrucomicrobiota bacterium | reverse complement strand
GTTCTGGTTGTTTCCAATCTCAAAACGCATGGGTGAAAAACGCAGATGCGCCCGCGGAGGTTTTGATGTGGTTTTAGAGGTTGTCGGCGGGAGGGGGATTTGGTAGACTTGGACGCATGGAAAACAACAACCGCCGTCGTGTAGTGCTTGCGGGCAACATCCTGCTGGATGTCGTCAAGCGGATTGACGTGTGGCCGGAGCAGGGGCATCTGGCCACGATCCTCGGGCAGCAGCGTGCCTGTGGCGGGTCGGTGTGCAACTCCGGAGTGTTCCTCAAGACGCTCGATCCCTCCATGGAGGTGTGCGCCTGCGGCAAGGTGGGCGCGGACGAGTATGGGGCTTGGCTGCGCGCGTTCCTCGATGGCAAGGGGCTGGACGTCTCTCGCGTGCGACAGACCGAAGCTGCGCCCACGTCCTACACGGACGTAATGTCGGTGGAGGGAACGGGCGAGCGCACGTTCTTCCACGCGCGTGGCGCGAACGCGCTCTTCACGCCGGACGACATCGACCTGGACGCGCTCGGCTGCGACCTCTTCCACCTCGGATACCTGCTCCTGCTGGACGGCCTCGACGCGGAGGATCCGGAATACGGCACTGTGGCGGCCAGGCTGCTGCACGACGTGCAGGCGCGCGGCATCCCCACCAGCCTCGACCTAGTGAGCGAGCAGTCGGACCGCTTCGCGCGGATCGTCCGTCCGGCCCTTAAATACTGCGACCATCTGGTCGTCAACGAGTTCGAGGGCGAGCAGGCCACGGGCATTTCCTGCCGCGACGCGTCAGGGAAGGTGTCGGCCGAGGCCCTGCGTCGGATCGCGGAGGCTCTGCTGGCGCTAGGCGTGCGCCGCAGCGTGACGCTGCACTGCCCCGACATGGGCGTGACATTGACGGCGGACGGCGAGTTCGCGGCAGTGGGGTCGCTGAAGCTGCCGCCAGGCTGGATCAAGGGCGCGGTGGGGGCCGGGGACGCGTTCTGCGCCGGCATGCTGTACTCGCTCGTGAAGGGCCTCCCGCTCGCTGACGGGCTTGCGCTCGCCTCGGCTTGCGCGGCGGCGAACCTCGCCGCTCCCGACTCGGTCTCGGGCGCGTTGCCGCTCGCGGAAACCCGCGCTCTGATCGACAAGTTCCACCGGTAAGGGGGCGGGGTAGGGAAATCTTTAACCACGAAACACACGAAATACACGAAAGAAGGCAGAGGCTAAACCATGTTGGCTAATCTTAATGACGTTCTGAAGCCCGCGCAGGCTGGGCGTTACGCGGTGGGGTTGTTCAACACAACGGACACAGACATGCTGCAGGCGGCGATCGAGGCGGCCGAGGAGGCAAAAAGCCCGATCATCATCGGCACGGCCGAGGTGCTGCTGCCGTACGGCGAGCTGGCGCTGATCGCGCCCGCGCTTCTGGCGGCTGCGGCGCGCGCCTCCGTGCCGGTGGTCGTCCACTACGACCATGGCCTCACGTTCGAGAAGACGATGGAGGCGCTGAAGCTCGGGTTCACGTCCGTGATGTTCGACGCCTCTGCCAAGCCGTACGAGGAGAACCTCGCCGAGACGGCCGAGGTGGTGAAGATCGCCCACGCGATGGGCGCGACTGTGGAGGGCGAGATCGGCCACGTGGGGTCGGCGGCGGACGGCGACGACGCGAAGTCCGACATGTACACGACGCCGGATGAGGCGGTCGCGTTCCAGAAGGCCACGGGGGTGGACGCCCTCGCGGTGGCGATAGGCACGGCGCACGGCGTGTACAAGTCGAAGCCGAACCTCAACCTGGCGCGCCTCGCGGAGATCCGCGCCGCGCTCGACACGCCCCTCGTGCTGCACGGCGGCAGCGGGCTCTCGGACGACGACTTCCGCAACACTATCGCTGGCGGCATCGCGAAGGTGAACATCCACACGGACATGTGCATAGCGGGCAGCAAGGCGATGGAATCTTCCCTAGCCGCGCAGGCCGGCCGTGCCTACCGCACGTTCGACTACCTTGAGACCCGCAACGCGCGCGTGGCGGCGATCAAGTCGGTCATCGCCGAGAAGATCAGCCTCTTCGGCTCGTCAGGCAAGGCGTGACGAGCGCCGCCAAGATGGCGGCTCCCCATGCGGGAGGGGCGCAACTTGTTGCGCCCGCATGGACACGCCGGCGCCACTTGCGCCTGCGGTCGCAATAAATTGCGACCCTCCCGTGGTAGGCCTCCATGCGGGAGGGCCGCGCTGTTGCGCGGCCGTTCTTCGCTTGCGGGACAAAGGGGATTATGGTAAGATAATCACACCTTAGGGAAAGGTGTCCGCTTATGAAAGTACAAAAAGAGATTGTCTTCGGGGAAGGGCGCAAGTTAGCCTTCGCCTTGTGCCTTGTTACGCTGTCAGGAGCGTATGCGGACGGACTGACGCCGATGTACGGCAAGGCGTCTGGTAACAACAACACCGGCATAGATAAGATGGTGACCTGGTATTCGGACGAGGCCTGTACGTCAACGGAAGGCGTGATCACGCCGTGGCAAGTGGGTAGCAACACATGTCGTTACGCCATTCTTACTACGAAAAAGTTCAGCAACTCGACTTTTCCAGACGTGCCGGCTTGCTTCGGCACTGATGGCGTCACGATCGGAAGCAAGGTGTACAGTCGCCAGAGTTATGGATTCAACGGCAACGTGACGGTGCATTTCCCGCAGCTCACGATCTATTCCGGTTATTTCCAGGCCAATTCCGAAAGCGTGAACGGCACGAAACTGACGGGAGACTGCACGTTTGTGACGACGACGAGTACGATCCAGTTCGCCCCTATCAACATCAATACGGGCGGCGCGCGCGGATGGAACCTGGCGGGGACATATACCGCCGCATCGGATGTCGATATCCGCCTCTCCATGACATTCAGCAGTGCGAGCGACGGGAGCGGAATCGGATTCCTTGCGCTGACAGGTGATTTCTCTTCCTTCAAGGGGCGGTTCCGCATGGTAGAAACGGTGCCGGACAATGGCGACAACGTGGGTTATTTTGAGTGCCGCCTCCAATCGCCGACCGCGCTGGGCGATACCTCCTATCCGCGTACGGACGCGGTGACGCTCAAGCACCGCGCGCACCTGGTCATGACGGACGACGTGGTGCAGGACGGCACGCGCGGCATCACGCTCGATCTTTCGAGCGGGCAGTTCGCGTGCCTGAATGCGGCGGCGGGCAAGCAGTGGACGCTCAAGGCGCCGCTCTACGGTTCGACGGGCACGCTCAAGAAGGTGGGCGCGGGCACGGTGGTGCTGGCGGGGCCCGTGGAGGTTGAGGACATCGTGGTCACGAACGGCACGCTCGTGGTGGCGCCGGGCGCGACGTTCCCGGCGAACGGCCACATCACCGTCAAGGCGGGCGCGACGCTGATGAGCCGAGTCGGCACGCATCTGCCCGTGGCCTACACGGTGGAGGAAGGCGGGAGATTCGCCTTCGACTTCACCGTGCCGTACGAGAACGGCACGACGACGGCTTTGGACTGTTCGGACATGACGCCTGCCGACTACGGGTTGCTGACGAAGCCGATAGAGGTGGCTCTTTCGGGGAAGATTCCGCTCCCCGTCAACACGACGCAGGAGCTCGCGTGCGTCAGGTTCCCGTCCGGCCTCGTGCAGACCACGGACTTCACGAACCTTACGGAAAAGACTAGTTTCGGCCTGCCGAACACCTGGCTCAAGGTCGTGCCGGACACGGATGCTGGAGAGGACGTGCTGACGCTCGTCGTGAAACCGGCGATCGTGCGCACGGGCGGGGACGTGTACCGTCCGCTCACGCACCAGTATACGTACTCCCGTACGACGAGCGCCTATACCGAGACGCCCGTCTGGTCGGATGGTCTCGCCGCGCACCCGGGCGCGGACTACATCCACACCAACGGCTGCGAAATCTGGTCGTGGGACGCGTACGATGGCAACACGCGCACATTCCCCGGAGATTCGCTGTATCTGACGAGTAAGTTTAGCATGAAATCGGCGTGTCTGGTTATTCCCAACCTCACGCTGGCTGGCGGATACTTCGCCGACGTCGCAGGTTCGCCGACACTTCATCGTTACGCCGGCGGCCCGTTTACGCTCGATTCCGCCATCACCTTTTCGGGAACTAGCGATAAAGGCACCAGTTATTCCTACTCCATTGAAGCGGAACTGTTGGGGAACGGCGACCTGACGTTGAGTTCCGCCACCAACGCGGGCGTCGTGGTGTACGTGACGGGCACGAACAGGAACTACAGGGGCAAGGTGACCGTCACGAACGCAAAAACGCCAACCGGACCTGCGCAGGGGACGGTCGTCTCGATCGCGAGTCCGCACAGTCTGGGCGGCGCGCTGCCGTCGGCCGCGTGGAACGGGGTGTCGCTCGGCAAGTACTCGCTCATCCGCCCGCAGACGTCCATGACGCTTGAGGCCGAGAACCGCGGCATCGGCATCTCGACCTCCGGCGGCGGGTTCGACGTGCCGGAAGGGGTAGTCCTGACGGTGAAGCAGCGCGTCCGCCTCAACCCCAACAGCTCATGCGTCCTCTACAAGGAGGGGGCGGGCACGCTCGTCATCGCGGGCGAGATGCGGCACGGCTATGCGGGCACGAATCTCGTGGACGGCACGAACAACCGCATGCAGGTGGACGCGGGATTCCTGCGCGCGGAGGTGACGAACAGCTACTCGACTCTGCGGATCGCGTTCGCCGACGGCGCGGGCGTGGAGGTGGATCCCGAAGCCACGGGCGACGTGAAGACGTTCGGCCTCTGCACGCTGCGCAATTTCGCGCCGCTGGAAGCCGGCGGCAAGGTGCTGGTGAAGCCGGTTCCGACGTTCGACTTTGAGGACAAGCCTCTGTTCTCCGCTGCCGTCTGCACCGTGTCGGCTTCGCATGCAGACTTGACGGACACGTTGATGCCCGCCAATATCCATGGCTACAAGGGCCGCATCGAGAAGGACGCCGAGACATACGCCTCCGAAGGCCTCGTGACCTACACGGCCACGTGGGTGAAGGAAGGCTTCATGGTCATCTTCCGATGAGCCGCCAAGATGGCGGCTCCCCATGCGGGAGGGGCGCGCTGCTGCGCGGCCGCCGCGCAGCTGCTGCCGGTGGACATGAGGTGGACTCGGAATTGACAGGAGAATCGTATTCTATACGCAAAACAGCCAAAGAAAGGTACAACTCCATGGCAACAGGAAAAGTACTCGCTGGAAAGCCGTACGCGAGAAATCCGTACCGACGGTTTGATGAGGGGGAAGTTGTTTCGGTAGCAACGTCGGGGCGTAGGTCTCTACTCTACAAGGTTCTGTTCCTGTTGGCGGTGCTGACCTCTTTGCGCGTATGTGGTGCTGACGTGCAACGGAGGCTGTTCCTTCCCAAGAAACTGAAGGGTGATGTCCTTCCTGTCAATTTTCAAGTCAATTTCAAAGGAAGGATAAGATCTTTTTGCGGATACGAGTTTGGGTCGATTGTAAAACTTCCGGCCGAGCCGACTTTCGACAAGAATGGGAATATCATAGTGACGGAGAAATTGAAGAAGCCAATCTACAACTGCTTGGACGTTGAACTCAAGTATTCGAATGTCAACCATGCCCTCTATTCCATCCGTGTCTTTTCGCCTCCGCAAAAGAAGGAAATGTCCGAGACGGAATTGATGGCTGAGATGGATCGAATGGTGGACAAGTTTAAGGACAAGGCAGGCAACAAGATCGGATCATGGATAAAGTTGCCGCAATTGTTTATTGCACAGATCGACAAGGCCACTGGACAATGGATCATGCTCAATGCCTATCAGGGTAAAGCTGTCGGGCGTCAAGCGACAACAGGTACTGCGCCAGAAAAGGGGTGGGCTTTTTCCGTTCAGGTGGAAGACAGCCTTTTTCGGAAATATCAGCCCAAGACCACATCTGCAATCAACGAAGTTCAGGTGGATCCGGAAAGATCGGCCCGAGCTCAGTTGCCGATCTTGATATATGGGCCGGACGAATTTGTGGAAAGAACGGAAGAAGCCTTGTTATGCATCAAGAACGGCTCCCCAAAGTCGTATGAATTGGTCACGAACAACCTTTCTATCATTCAACGCGGAAAACAATCAGGAGTGAGACCAGCGTCCGATCCTCGGATTTTTCGTGTGGGTTTAATTACTTCAAAAGCCACCTTGCCCTGGTATGCTTCCTGCATTGTTCACGATGCATATCATGTAAAGTTATATAAAGATTATCGTAGAAACCATCGTACGGTCCCTTCTCAAGTATACTCAGGGAGAGTTGCCGAAAATGAATGTATTTCGGCTCAAGAAGAATTCCTTAAAGCCATTGACGCGCCGCATGGTCTAATCTCTAATCTTGAAAGCATGAGAAAGATAGATTATTTTTCATGCGAAGACAGAAACTGGTAAATCCGGTAAAGTGACCGCCGGCGCTCCGGTGGAGTTGACGGACGGAAAAGGAGCGTGCTAAAATTCCGCCATGAAATCAAGCATCAAATCGGTTGCGGGCCTCGCGGCCTGCGTGGCGCTGTGCGCCGCTGCGCATGCGGGGACGCCGACGGGCTGTCCCGACTTCGACGTGCAGTTGCCCCGCGCCAGGGGCGGCGCGGTGATCCGCGCGGCCGACTTCGGCTTCTCCGAGACGAACGACCAC
>CAMPAF010000171.1 GCA_946631535.1 uncultured Verrucomicrobiota bacterium | reverse complement strand
TGCTCGTCTACGCGGGCGTGAGCGACTGCAACCTCGAGGAGGGCAACATGCGCTCAGACGTGAACATCTCCATCCGCCCAGTGGGCGAGACGAAGCTCGGCACGAAGGTGGAGATCAAGAACATGAACTCCTTCCGCGGCATCCACGCCGCGCTTGAGTACGAGGCGCGCCGCCAGCGCGAGTGCATGGCCCACTCCATCCCGATCGTGCAGGAGACGCGCCGCTGGGACGGCGAGGCGCTCGAGACCGCCTCCATGCGCACGAAGGAGAACGCGCACGACTACCGCTACTTCCCGGAGCCCGACCTCGTGCCGGTGGCGCTCTCGGACGAGCAGATCGAGGAGTGGCGCAAGCTCCTGCCGGAGAAGCCTGAGGCGCGCCGCGCCCGCATGATCGAGGAGTACGGCATCGCCGAGTACGACGCGGGCGTCCTCTCGCAGGCGAAGGCGAACGCCGACTTCTTCGAGGCCGCCGCCAAGGGCCTCGACAAGAAGGTGGCCAAGCAGCTCTGCAACCTCTACATGAGCGACGTGATGGCGCTCCTCAACGAGAGCGGCAAGTCGATCGGCGAGTGCGCGCTCACGCCCGCCGCCATGCGCTCGCTCGTCGTGATGGCGGCGAAGGGCACGATCAACGGCCCCACGCTCAAGGAACTGCTGCCGGAGGTGTTCGAGAAGGGCGGAGACCCCGAGGCGATCGTGAAGGAACGCGGCCTGGGCGCGGTGAGCGACACCGCCGCCCTGGAGGCGTTCGTCGACCAGGCGATCGCCGCGAACCCGGGCCCCGTGGCCGACTTCAAGGCCGGCAAGAAGGCAGCCGCCGGATTCTTCGTCGGGCAGGTGATGAAGCTCTCGAAGGGCAAGGCCGACCCGAAGATCGTCGGGCAGCTCGTCGCCAGAAAGCTCGCCGCGCTGTAGCACTGCCAACCGTGGGCTGACGATGGGCGGCGAGCTGTGGCTGGCACCGTTGCGCGGCGTGACGATCCGCGCGTTCCGCGAAGCGTTCGCGGGACCGATCCGCGAGGCCGGTTTCGCCGGCGCGTTCGCCCCGTTCATACCGGCCAACCCGGGCATCCGCGTCAACGACCGCATGCTCGCCGACCTCGGCGACGGCACGGACGGCCGCCTCGTCCCGCAGGTGATCACGAAGCATCCGGACGCCATGCGCGTCCTTCTTCGCGCCTTCAGGGACAGGGGATTCGCACGGGCCGACCTCAACGCCGGCTGCCCGTTCCCGATGATCGTGCGCCGCGGGCGCGGATCCGGACTCTTCAGGAATACCGACCTGCTGGAGCGTCTGCTCGCGGCCGGATGCGATGAGATGGGGCCTGGCCGCTTCTCGCTGAAGATCCGCCTCGGGCTTTCGTCGCCGGACGAGCTGATGTCCCTGATGCCCGTCATCAACCGCTACCCGCTCGCCGTCCTCACGATCCACGCGCGCACGGCTAGGCAGATGTACGACGGCGACGTCGACATGGAACGCTTCCGCGAAGCGTGCGCCGCCTCGTCCAATCCCGTGCTGTACAACGGCGACGCCGGGTTTGGGGAGATCGGCGGCGTGGTGCCGCCTGGCGATCTCCCCGGCCTGCGCGGCGTGATGGTGGGACGCGCGTTCGTGCGCGCCCTGGGGACGCGGCCGGAAGCGGCGGCGCTGCTTTCTGGCTATCTCGAACGCTCCTGCGCCGAGCTTTCCGGGGACAGGCCCGTGCTGGGCCGCATGAAGGAGCTGCTGGCGTACTGGGGCGAACTGCCAGCTTGGCGTCGCCTCTGGCCGGCAATCAAGATCTGCCGCACTGTCGCCGAGCTGGGTTCGGTTGTTCGCGCGCCAGGGCTGGGCCAGTAAGGCGGCCTTGAGACGGTGGAAAGATTGCGTTGCCCGGGAAAATATGGTAAAGTTCGCGCCATGAAAATAAAGACCATCCTGCTGGGTGCCGCGTTGGCGGCAACTGTCTCGTCTGCGGCGCAAAGCCACTTCGTCATATTCGACAGCTTGCTCCGCGTCCCTGCGCTGTGCTACCCGCTCCCTTCCGGCTGGACCGGCATTGGCTGGGTCAAGTGGAACATCCCCGCGCGGTCGAACCCGTTCCTTCAGAGCACCATCCTGATGAACCCGACGGAACGCCGCATAGTGCAGGAGGCTGGCATCATAGGCAGGGGCGCATTCCTCCTTAGCCAGTCCGGAGGCATCTACTCCGACCCCAATGCCATGGCGCAACACCTCGCCCAGCAAATCAATTCGGGCATCGTGGTTCCCGGGCTGTCCAGCTTCCGGGCGAAGGGGGGACGCTTCAGCGACAACATACCGCCGAAGACGCGGAAGGCCGTGGAGTTCCGGTTCGCGTCCGACCGCGCAACCACCTTCAAGAAGGCGTTCAAGGTGGAGTGTTTCTTCGACTGCGACTACAACGGCGCGCGGTGCGAGGCGCTCTACGAGTTTGTCTGCGCGTTCAGCGCGGTGCAGGTGCGGTCGAACGTGCCGGTGATGGCGTCGGCCATAGATTTCGACACCTTCCTGACCGTGGCGCCGCCCGGCCAGCTTGCCGAGACAAAGAAGATCGGCGGGCGCCTGCTGGCCGGAGTGTACGAGAACCGGCTGTGGAGACACGCAGCGAACCGGATGATGATGGCGATCCTCAAGGGCCAGTCGATCGGCATGAGCGAAGGCATGGACCTCATGCGCCAGGCGCAGGCCGAGAACGAGCGGACCATGGACGAGGTCCGCCGCAAGTGGAGCGAGATGATCCGCGAGGTGAAGACGGTGGACAACCCGCTCTCGCCCGGCGACAAGATCGAGCGGCCGATCTATTTCAACCACTCACTGATCAACTCGCGGCAGGACACCTTGATCATGAGCGACCGGACGATCGAGCCGCACGAAGCAGAGAAGCTCATGGGACAGGGCTTCTGGACGGCCGTGGACTGAGGTTGTGTACCATCGCGCCCTGTTGCGAGCGTGCGGCGCGGCAAGCCGAGAGGTTGCGAAGCGCGGACGAAGTGAGGATGGGGTTTATGGGAACGTTTCGTGAGAGGTGACTCGGACATGAAAGAGTGCTTGATGCGAGTGCTGGCCATGGCTGCATGTGGCCTTGCGCTCGCCGCTGTGGCGGACGTGATCGCCTTGCCGGCCGGCGGGCCCGTGACGTTCCACAAGAAGACTGCCGGGCCGGACTGCGTGTACCGTTTCACGGAGACGGGAACGTATGCGCGCAACGTGACGGTGGTGCCGCCCGCCAAGGGGCCGATGTGGTACGCGTTCGAGTCGCGCGCCTCGTCCACGAACGGCACGCCCGTCGTGAACGAGGGACGCATCGTCGTGCCTGCGATGAAGGGCGGAAGCTGCGCGCGCATCGCCAACGTGGGAAGCGCGCCGTTCGTCCAGAAGGGCGCGATCGAGACTGGCTCGCGTCTCGACATCAACGGCAATGTGACGCTGGCCTGCCCGTTCCGCTTCAGCGGCACCGGCGAGGCGCTGTTCGCCGATGGCATGGGCGGCCGCATCCAGCTGGCGGAAGGTTTCTCCTTCAACGGGGCAGACGGACTCGCCGCCAGCTTTGCGCGCCTGCTTGCGCCGGGCGTGCTGGGCAAATGGCAGTCGCTCGTGGCCATATCCGAGAACCGCGAGACGATCGACGAGGTCGCACGCCTGCTGCCGACAGAGTGGCGCGCACGGAGCAAGTTGTCGCGCAACGGACATCGGCTCGTCGTCAGGAACGCCGCAGCTTCGCCATCCGCGCCTTCGGAAGTCGTGCGGAAGCTGCCCGACGGCCTGCCGCCCAGCCGCGCGGTGGTGGGTGCGGACGGCACGGCGACGCTCAACATCGCCGCCTCGACGCCGCTCGCGCAGATTCGCGACGCCGTGCGTGCCGCGCGCGCCGCGCATCCGGAGCGTCCGCTTGTCGTATCGCTTGCGGAAGGCGTCTATCCAGTGACGGAGACGGTGACGCTCTCGCTCGTCGACTCGGGCACGCCGTCCGCTCCCGTGACGTGGCGCGGCGAAGGGCGTGGCGCCGTGTTTGCCGGCTCGGCACCGCCCGGCCCCTGGCGGGAGGGACGCGCTGCTGCGCGTCCGCAAGGGGAGGGACGCGCTCCGTCGCGTCCGTTATGGCGCGCGTCTGTGCCGAAGGAGCCAGACGGCAAGCCGATGTGGGCGGCGGAGTTCTTCGTGAACGACGAACGCCGCGCGAACGCGGCCTATCCCGCGGGCGGACGTTTCATCCACGCCACGAACATCACGGAGAAGGTGCTTGCCGAGAAGTTCGCGAAGCACGACTATTCCGTGCCGGCCGAGCACACGCTGTCCCTTCGCGCAGAGGATTTCGCGCATGTTGCGGCGATCCCGGAAGGTGAACTGCCGTTCGTTCAGGTGCGCATCCACTCGAAGTGGAACGCGGCGCGTCATTTCGTCGTGCGCATCGACCGCGCCGCCCATTCCGTGACGATCCGCGGCACGCGCTGGCCGCCGTGGAACCGCTACATCGCCGCCGAATGTCCGCTCCGCTTCGAGAACGTGAGCACGGAACTGGCGGCGCCGGGCGAATGGTTCTACGACCGCGCGGCGGGCGAGATTGCGTATCTTCCCAAGGACGGGGAGACGATGGATGGCGTCGATGGGACGATTCCGGTTGACGGCCTGGACGTGTTCCTGCGGCTGGTCGGCGACATCAACGCCGAGGAGTACGCCGGCAACATGCGTTTCGAGAACATATCCTTCCGTCACGGTTCGACCTTGGGCAAGAAGGGGCCTGCCGACGTCCCCGACTCGCTCATGCTCGGTGCGGTGGCGCGCGGGATGATTCTTGCGGACGGCGTGCGGAACGTCGTGTTCGACGGCTGCCGATGGGAACAGACGGGCGGCGCGTACGGCGTCTGGTTCCGCGAGGGGTGCATGTCCAACGCCGTGGTCAACTGCATCTTCCGCGACCTTGGCGGCGGGGCCGTGCGCGTGGGAGTGAACGGCGGCATCCGAGCCGTGAAGGGGCTCGCTGACGAGCTTGACGTCGTGGGTCCGCATCCGCATCCGTTCCGGGCGTACGTGCCGCATTCGACCGCGTTCATGACCGTGGAGAACTGCCTCGTGGAGCATGGCGGACGGTACATGCCGGGGGCTGGCGCGATCGTGGTGGCGGCGGCGAGCGACTGCCGCATCGTCCACAACAGGATCGACGACCTCCACTACACCGCCATCACCTGCAACTGGGACTTCGGCTATGGCGGCTCGCCGTGCCAGAGGTGCCTCGTGGCGTTCAACCACATCTCCAACGTGGGGCACGGCGACCTCTCCGACATGGCCGGCGTGTACATGGCCGGAAGCGGATTCGGGAACGTCGTCGCGCGCAACGTCATTCACGGGGTGGACGGAATGGTGTACGGCGGATGGGGGCTCTATCCCGACGAGGGCACGGAGGGGGTGCTCTACGAGAGCAACCTCGTGTACGACACGAAGGACGGCGGCATCCACCAGCACTTCGGCCGCGACAACGTCATCCGCAACAACATCTTCGCCTTCTCGCGCGAGGGGCAGGTGGCGATCACACGCCCTGAACCACACCGCTCGTGGGTCTTCGAGGGCAACATCGTTGTGTGGGACAAAGGCGACGCGTTCGCGAAGTACCGCGGCACGAAGGAGGAGAAGGCGATCGTCGACTGGAAGCGCAACCTCTGGTGGCGGCTGGACGGGCGGCCGGACGTGTTCAACGGAAAGACCTTCGCGGAATGGCAGGCGAAGGGGAAGGACATTGACGGACTGTACGCCGATCCGCTCTTCGCCGACGCACCACGCCGCGATTTCCGTTTCCGCGACGCTTCCGCCGCAGCGAAAATCGGCTTCAAGCCGTTCGACTTCACGCGCGCCGGACTGCATGGCGAAGGCAGGGCCGCGAAGCCCTGCTTCGACACGTCATACGAAAGGCAGGTCGAAAGCGAGCGGTAGCGGCGTTCAACCGCGTTCCGCCGCCTTGCGCGCCTCCGCCACCTGGTCGATGGCGCGAATGTTCGGCGCCTCGAACTTCGGCAGCGTGAACACCCATGGCGCGGTGAGGTAGCCGAGGAGGTGCTCCTTTGAGAGATGTTCCTCGCAGAACTTGACCGTGTTGCCGAAGTTCACGTCGTTGGACCAGTTCGAGCCGGTCGGAATCTGGTCGAAGCCGGCCTTGTCGAGGTCGATGTACGCCTGCACGCGGGCCTTGCTCTTGTTTGTGTCGTCGAGGGCGAAGGATTCGCCGTAGTACCAGTTACTCTGCAGCACGCTCTTGGGCATGCGGGCCATGAAATCCTTCGGATGGTGCCAGTAGAAGTCGCTCCATATCCACGGACGGCTGCCGGTGGCCTCCACGGTCTTCACGAAGAAGAGGAAGTCGTTCCACCAGAGTTCGCCCTGCCGCACGATGGAGTAGGCGTACTTCCGCTGGTGGCCCGCGGTCTCCTCGTCGTAGCCGATGTGGAAGAAGCGAGGCTTGTCGAAGATGTTGACCACTTCGCGCACGAGGTCGGCGCAGACCTTGTAGTACGTGGGGGTGGACACCATGTGCCCGTATTTCTGGAGCCAGGCGTCGTGCGCAGTGGAGAAGTTGAGCTTGGGGATCGGCTCGAGGCCCATCTTGCGCAGGCGCGCGAGCTCGGCGCGGAAGCGGTCGA
>CAMPAF010000170.1 GCA_946631535.1 uncultured Verrucomicrobiota bacterium | reverse complement strand
CGTCCTCGAGTCCACCGACACGCTCGACCGCTTCGAGATCAAGGTGGAGGTCACGCCAGAGGCGTTCTCCGATGACATCCGCCACCTCGAGGACCTGCGCAAGCGCGTCCTGGACGCGGTGAAGTCCATCATCGGCCTCACGCCGAAGATCAGTCTCGTCGAACCCAACACCCTGCCGCGCTCCGAAGGCAAGATCAAGCGCGTCATCGACAACAGGAGGAAGTAAAAATGACCATCAAGCAGATCAGCGTTTTTCTCGAGAACCGCCCGGGCCACCTAGCCGAGACGTGCCGCACACTCGCGGACGCGGGCGTTAGCATCATCACCCTCTCCCTCGCCGACACGCGCGAGTTCGGCATCGTGCGCATGATCGTCGACAGCTGGGAGAAGGCTCGCGACGTCCTCACGGCCAAGGGCCGTGTCGTCAACGTGCGCGACGTCGTCGCCGTTACCGTGCCAGACCGCCCCGGCGGCATGGCCGAGGTGCTCACAGCCCTCGACGCGGCGAAGGTGAACGTGGAGTACAGCTACGCCTTCGCGTTCCACCACGGCGAGAAGGCTGTGCTGGTGTTCCGCTTCGAGAACAACGACAAGGCACTCGCGGCCCTGTCCTCGGCCGGCATCGACGTGCTGGCGTTCGCGGACATCCTCTCGGACGCAAACTAACGACAAGCAGGCATTGCCCGCTTCAACCCGATTCCGCCCCACGCCGAGCCGTCGCAGTCCGAGCTGTTCGCCGGCCCCACGTCTGCGATAAGGTACAGCCACACCGACTGTCCGCGCCACGGCGAAAGGTCGGCGACGAGCTCCTTCCACTTCTTCTCCTTCACCTGCGCGGACGCGACGACCTTGCGCGCGGAGATGTCGGCGCCGACGGGCTGGACCGCGATCTGGTAGAGCGTGCCGTCGCCATTGGCCGTCTTGAAGTCGGGCTTGCCGACCGACGCGGAGAAAGCCACGTCCTTGTCCTTCGGCAGATTGAGCCGATAGCGCAGGAACACGTAGCCGGCGCCATGCCTGTACGGCGGGTGCATGAAGATGCCCGGCTTCGTGACGCCACCGACCGTCATGGACGTGTCAGGGCGAACTTCGCCGCCGCCGTCCGGCACAAGTTCGGTTTCTGGCTTGCCGCGCAGCGCCTGTCCAGCCGTGCGCACGAACGGCAACGACATCGCATTGTCCGCCTCAGGCTCGGGCGGCAGACGGAAGTCCTGCGGCTTCAGATAGCCGTCCGACACCGTGTCCGCCGACGGCTCGCGCCACGAGTCCGGCTTCACCACGCGATACGAGAACGCGCCCTTCGACGGCACGAGGTGCGTACGCCCGTCCTCCACCTTGAACGACGCCGGACCGATGTCTGCGCCAGACTCGTCGAGCGCAGTCACCGACACGGCGGCATACGGCAGGATGAATTTGCTCCCCTTCCGCAGGAGTACCTCTTCCGTACCCTCAGCACCCAACAGGCGGTACATCCGCCCGTCCGTGCCGCCGAATGGCGTCACCGACAGCGTCCCATGCGCGTTGAGGTACACGTACTCGGGAGCGACCGACAAATCCAAGCGCTTGCCGCCCGCCCAATCAGCGCCGGAGACCACGCAGGCCGATCCGTCGCCCGCGCAAGCGAAGAACCCGTTCGGCGGCAAGACGAGCCGCTTCCCCTTCCACGGGAACGACATCGGCCTGTCGGACGAGCCGTTCGCCGCCGTCTGCGTGCCGTCGGTGTAGCGCACGGCCACCTGCGAGCGGCGGTAGATGTCCGAGACGACGGCGGCGGAAGTGTCGTGCAATGTGCCGGCAGCGTCCGCGTAGCGGATCTCCTGCACGTCGGCCTTGCAGTAGTGCCGCCCCGTGCCGATGAGCATGAAGTAGCCCTGCTCCTCGTCTTCCTGGTTGCCGGTCATGAAGTATCCCTCGTGCCCAAACGCGACGGTGGCGGCGAGGAAGCGGTCGATCCACACGTCGTGGCTGGGCGCCTTCCAGTCGCGCGGGTAGAACATGCTGGGATAGCCCATGCCGAAGTTGTTGGCGAGCGGATGCATGCGCCGCAGGTCGAAGTCGACAAGCCACGGGTTCACGTCTGGCCGGTAGGGCTGGTCCTGCGCGAAGTTGCCGTCGTCGAGGCCGCAGTACATGAAGTGGCAGCCGCCCTCGGAGTAGACCGGCCCGCCCACGACGCGCCGCTCGAAGTCCAGCAGCTCGCCGTAGGCGTAGAAAGTGGCGGCAAAGGTGCCGGCGCCGGGCACGCGCGCGTCGTAGTCGGTGCGCGACCACGGCGTGACGCACGTGTGGACGTCGCAGTAGATCGAGTTGAAGCCGAACTTGCGCTGGAGCTCCGGCACGATCGCCTCGCACGCCTCGTTGACGAACGCCGCCTTCGGGGCGTAGCAGCGGTTCCAGGCGTGGAGGAGGTCGTTGCCCTGCGTGCGCGTGACGCGGTCGGCGTGCCACCAGCCGTTGACCGGAGCGAAGTCCGTGTAGTTGTTGTAGGGTCCGTACAGGAGGCCAAGCTCGTCGATCATGAACCGCGTGAAATCGCGCATCCCTTCGTCGCCGCCCTTGCGCGGCGCGGGGCGCGTGCGGAACGTGAAGCTCTCGTTGCCGTCGCGCATGCACACCTCGTGGTCGCCGATGAATACCTTCTTCAGGCCCCGGCGCACGCGGTTGCGCCAGTATGCCTTGTCCTTCTCGCGGTCGCCTGCGGCCATGTGGCACCACTGGTGCTCGGCCGTGAGACTGCGATGGGGCGACGGCGGATTGGGGATTGCCGGCAGGACGTCCTCGAACTTCGTGGAGAACGACCACACGAACCGCTCGAACACCGGATTGCGCGCGCCGTCCGTCTTCTTCCCGTAGCGCGCGCCGCCGTTCGAGCCGAGCGTGCCGTCGAGACGCATCCCCGACGCGAACACTTCGGATGCGTTGGACTGCGTCCAGTCCACCGAAGCCAGAAAGAAGAACGGATTGCCGCCAGCCTCGGTCACCACCACGCACGGACGCCGGTAGAGGCCGCCGCCGTTCGAGCCGTAGGAGTAGTACGGCACCGGCACAGGCTTCGCGCCGTCGGGTTCCGCCATGCCGCCGAAGCGAACCTCCTCCACGCCTGCCGGCGCCTCGATGTCCGCCACCAGCGAGTTCGCCACGCGACGGAAGCGCACCTTCGCGCCCTTCGCGGCATCCTGCGGGTAGAGCCCGCCGCCCTGCGCGACCAGCATCCACGACCCCTTGCGGTAGCGCACCGCGAGGTCGTCCCAGCGCGTGGGATCGGCGGGAAGGCGGAACTCGATGTCGGGATCCTCCGCCACGAGCGGCACGATGGTGGTCGGCACGGTCGGGAACGGCAAACGTCCCTCGCCCGTGTTGAGGCCTTGGGGCGCGTTGGGAAACACCTGCACGCCGCGCTTCCGCCGCGGCTTGAAGGAGAGCGGCTTGAGCTCTTCCCTGTAGGCCGCGAAGCTCGTCAGCTCGATCCAGCGCTTGTCCTTGTCGGGACCGCCGCGCACGGTGAAGCCCGTGAACGATCCGCCCTTCGCCACGCGGGCGGCGAGGTCGGGCGACAGACGCTTCTGCGCGAGGAACCAGTCGCTGTGGTTGATGCGGTGGACGGCCACCGAGAACGGCTTTCCGTCAGAGTCAAGGAACTCGGCGGCAATAGTTATCACGACGCCGGGGTTGCGCCGATAGTAGGCGTGGTTGCCCCAGATCCACACGCTCACCGTGTCGAATCCGGGCGGCACCGGGACGGGCGCGGGCGGCGCGATGCGGAGGATGCCGTTCGCGTTGGGCAGATGGTAGTCGAGGTGCAGCACGCCATCGCCGAAGAGGACGCGCTCGCAAGCGGTGGAGACCGTGCCCGTCGCGGCCGTCGCGCTGCACGTCCAGCCCTCGGCCGAGACGAGCGGCAGCAGCACGGGCCGGTCGTCGACCGTCCGGTTGGCCCATTCGAACTCGTACGGGCGGTTCCCCGCGAAGCCCACGGAAAGGCAAGCTAGCAGACATGCGGCAAGTATTGGCTGTTTCATGGAAACCATTATATCAGAATCCGTTTCCGTGGTTTGAGATGATTGTAGGATTGTCAAATGAACCTGCAAGGCACTTCGTTCGTTTAAGAGGATATGCTGACATTTTCGCAGATACTGCAGTCGTTTCAAGAGGGCGGGCCTGTCATGTGGCCGATCCTCGTCCTGTCCATCATCGGCGTGGCCATCGTCTTCGACCGTCTCTTCGCCTTCATCGCCTTCTTCCGGTCCCGAGAGCGCCATCCTGACCCGCAGGCGACCCTGAACCGCCTCCAGCGAGGCTTCGGACTCCTCTCCACTATCATCACAGCCGAGCCGATGCTGGGCATCCTCGGCACGGTGACCGGCATCATCAAGACGTTCGGGGCGTTCAAGCTCTCGGACGCCGCCTCTCCGCTCGCCGCAACCGCAGGCATAGGCGAGGCGCTCGTCACCACGGCGGCAGGCCTTGTCGCCACGCTGATACTCGTGTTCCCGTACAACTTCCTGCTCGGCCTGCTCGCCAAGGCGGCCGCGCGCCTCGAAAGCGAAGATGAAGAAAAAGCTTGAGAGTCCCTTCCTTAAGCGCGAAGCGCGCGTGGAACTGGTGTCGCTGATGGACGTCATGTTCCTCGTGCTGGTGTTCTTCGTCTACTCGATCTTCGACATGGCCGTACACCACGGGCTCAAGGTGGACCTCCCGATCGCGACCGGCACGCTGGAGAAAGGCGAACGCGTGGTCGTGACGATCGACGCGCAGGACGCGCTCCAGCTCAACGGACGCCCACTGCCGCAGGACGACCTTGTGGCAGAGGTCAAGCGGCTCGTCGCCGTCCGCAAGGAGACGCCGGTCCTCATCTCGGGCGACCGCAAGGCCAGCCTCGGCGCCGGCATCGAGCTCCTCGCCCGCCTCAAGGCCGCAGGAGTGGAAAAGGCCAGCTTCCAGGTGAGCGGTAAGACCGATGGGGGCCGATGATGCGGCTTGCCGCCATACGCGGAATCTGCGCCCTCGCCTGCGCCATCGCGTTCCACGCCGCCCTCGTGACGGGCGCGGTCCGTCTTGGCTGGCTCTCGTCAGACGATGCCACCCTTCCCGAACTTGAACTCACTTCGGTAGACCTCTCATTCTCGGACACGCCAGACGAGACCGCCGCACCAGTGGCCCAACCACCTGCGCCAGCCGTCGACGCCCCGCCTCATCCACCGCCGCCAGAGACGCAAACCTCCGAGCCGCCGCCGATCGAACTTCCGCCAGACCCACAGGCGACCGTCATACCCCGTCCTGCAGAACCACGTCCCACCGACCTGTGCCCCCCGTTGCCCGAACCGCCCGAGCTCGAGCGCAAGGCCGAACCGCCGCCTCAGCCGCTGCCTCCCACAGCGTCGGCACCCGCCGCCCCTGCACCTTCTCAGGCGCGTGTCGCCGTGGACAAGCCGCCCGTGCCCCGTCGCCGCATCAAGCCCGAGTATCCCAAGGGCGCGCGCCAGCGCGGCGAGGAAGGCGATGTCACCCTCGAGCTGGACGTCTCGCCGAACGGCATGGTGGACGACGTGCAGATCGTCGCGTCCTGCGGATTTGCGGAACTGGAGCAAGCCGCCATCCAGGCCGTGAAGCGCGCACGCTTCACCCCTGCCCGGCGCGGCGGAGCCGCCGTCCCCGCCACCGCCCGCCTCACCCTCACCTTCCGCCTGAAGGACTGAACCGCAAGCGTCTTAACCGCGTTTAATAGGGCATGATGAAGATACCACCAATTGTCAGTTGCGCCACCGCATTTCTTCCTGTTGCCGCCATATTCGCCGCCGAAACAACCACCAACACCGTCGCAGACCTCGGCACAATAGTCGTGGAGGGCTCGGTCCTCTCGCGCTACCGCCCCGCCACAGTCAACGGCGCCACCTTCACCGACGCGCCGCCCGAGGAGCTGCCTACGGTGGTGGATACGCTGACTGAAGACTACATCCGCGAGCACAACCCCACCGACCTGCACGACCTCCTTCGCTACGTGCCGGGCATAGAGACGGGCGGCAAGTCGCTCCTCGTGCGCAACCCCGGCCAGTTCTCCATACGCGGCATGGGTGGCACCGAGCCGGCGTTCGACGGCGTGCTGCCGATCGGACGCGGCGCGGGGCTCTTCATGGATCCGTTCCTCATGGAGCGCGTTGAGATCGTAAAGGGGCCGATCGGTTCCCTAGCCGGCGGCGCTGGCGGCTCGCAGAACGCCTCCGGCTGCGGAGGAGCGGTGAACCTCTACATGAAGAGCGCGCGCCTCGACAAGGACGAGATCGGCCTGCAGGCGAACACGTCGGTCGGCAAGCACACGTTCCGCCAGCGGGGCATGGTGGACGTGAACGGGACGGCCATGGACGGCAAGGCCGCGGTCCGCGTGATCGGCACGGCAGACTACTACGAGCCGACCTACATCAACCAGGGAATCCAGGATGGCGCTCGCCCGCGCGAGTCGTTCACCGTCGCGCCCTCGGTCATCGCCCAAGCGGGCGACGACGTGACGATGGGCGTGAAGTCGATGTTCCAGTACACGGACCAGCCCGGCTACATCGGCGTGCCGGTCTACCGCGGACATCCCGGCGGGGGATACAGCTGGTACGAGTCGTCCTGCCGGCGCGGCGACCGCGCCACGTACGAGAGCTTCATGGTGAACCCGTGGCTCGACTGGCAGGTGACGGAGGACTGGC
>CAMPAF010000169.1 GCA_946631535.1 uncultured Verrucomicrobiota bacterium | reverse complement strand
CTGCTCGTCTCGAAACACTCGGGCTGCACGGTCATCATCCGGTGACCGGGACGTGAAAAGCGGCCGTGTTGTGAAGTCCCAGGGCACTGCGTTGGTGCGTTGCCGCGTTTTCGCGACATTTTGCGCGGAAAAGTCCCCAAATCGTTTGTTCTTTACTTGATTTGGGGGCCTATCGGCGAAAAATCGCTATCAAACTCCCCAAATCATAATGGATTTGGTATAATGTCCGCGTCTTGGCAACAAAGAAAAGGCAAAACGGAGATACTGCATGATAGGTCGCGAAGAAGAAATCAGAGAACTTAGGCGTAGGTTTGCGTCTGAGGAATCGGAGTTTGTCGCGATCTACGGACGTAGGCGCATCGGCAAGACATTCCTCGTCAACGAGGTGTTCAACGGCAATTTCGCCTTTCACCATGCGGGCATGGAGAAAGCCGACAAGCGGACGCAGCTTGAAAGTTTCAGGGAGGCGCTGCGACGGCAGGGGCTTGTCAAATGCAAGGTGTTGCACACGTGGATTCAGGCGTTTTCCGCGCTTTCAGATCTGCTTGATTCCAGGGGGGGAGGAAAAAAGGTCGTCTTTCTGGACGAGTTACCGTGGTTTGACACGCCGAGGTCTGGATTCCTTCCCGCGTTTGAACAGTTCTGGAATTCGTGGGCCTTCCTTCGCAAGGATATCCTGCTTGTGATCTGCGGGTCGGCGACGTCGTGGATCATCAAAAAGGTCCTGCGCAATCGCGGCGGACTCCACAACCGCGTGACGCGGCAGTTGCCGATCCGTCCTTTTACGCTTGCAGAGTGCGCCGCGTATGCGGACTACAAGCGCCTTGGATTTGACAGGCAGCAGCTGCTTGAATGCTATATGGCCTTTGGAGGGGTCGCCTACTACTGGAGCCTTCTCGAGGAAGGAAAGAGCGCGGCGCAGAACTTTGATTCGCTTTTCTTCGGCGAGTCCGCGGAACTGCGGATGGAGTTCGAGAACGTGTTCCGGTCGTTGTTCAAGAATCCGACGCGCCATTTCGCCATCGTCAACCTTTTCGGAGAGAGAAAAACGGGTATGACGCGCGAAGAGGTTGTCGAAGGACTGGGGGAAGTGTCGAGCGGGGACGTGTCGGACTGCCTGGACGAACTGACCGACTGCGGGTTCCTCCGGCGCTACAGTGCTTTCGGGGCGGCGAAGAAGGGGGCTGTCTATCAGCTGATTGACAACTTTACGCTCTTCTATTTCCGTTTTCTCAAGAACCGCGTCGGGAACGATACGCGTTTTTGGTCCCATTCGTTGAACCAGCCGAAGACGAATGCCTGGCGCGGCCTTGCCTTCGAGCGCGTGTGCATGCAGCACGTCGGGCAGATCAAGGAAGCGCTTGGCATCGCAGGCATCCTTGCCGACGTGTACGCATGGCGCGGTCCGGTGAAGGCGGGCGGCGCTCAGATTGACATGGTCATTGATCGCGGGGACCGCATGATCAACGTCTGCGAAATGAAGTACGCATCGGAGGAATACTCGTTCAATGCAGATGAAAAGGCGAAGCTCCTTCGTCGCATTGAACAGTTCCGTTCCGCCACGAATACCCGGAAGGGAATTCTACCCACGCTCGTGACGACGTTCGGCCTCAAGCGCAACGCAAATGGCGCGATGATCGCGAATGTCGTTACGCTTGACGCCCTGTTTCGTCCATGACAAGTAACAAGGAGAGAACCGTGAGACGATTGTTCATGTCCTTCATGTTGGCGGCAGGCGCGGCCTGCGTGCACGCTGTGCCGGCGGGCGCCGCGTTCGTGTTCAAGCCCGGCGTGAAGTGGGGCAACGCGCTCCTGAGCCGCCAGCTCGGCATCCTTACGCCGCCCGAATCGCCCGCGCCGCTCTTCATCGGCTGCGACCTGGAGCGGCTGGACCCGCTCGCGCGTGCGCTCCTGACGAACGACGAGGTGCTGGACATCGACCAGGACGCGCTCGGCAAGGCGGGACGCCCGGTCGTGCACACGCCAGACTACGACGTGTGGCTGCGTCCGCTCGCGGACGGCTCGTGGGCGATCGCTCTCTTCAACCGCACATGGGAGGAACGCGAGATCGCCGCCAATTTCTCGGTGCTCGGCCTCCCGCCTTCCTGCACCGTGCGCGACGTGTGGGCGCAGAAGGATCTTGGCGTGTTCAAGGGACGCTTCGCTGCATCAATCCCCGGTCACGCCGCCCTGCTGTACCGCTTGCGGTTGATGGCAGGTGACGTGTCCGGCCACGCTCTTGTGCGTGGGCATGCAGCTCATTTTCCGCTAGGGCTGAGAAACTGGCAGAAACGTTAAGAACGGTGAAGAGAAGGAGACGAACGATGCGAACGGGCAAGTTGGCGTGGTTGGTTGTGTGGGTAGCGGTGGCTACTGCGGCGGATGTCGTGCCGCGCGAAGGATGGCGGATGCTGAACGGAGACGGCGCGCTACCGCTCGCGGGCGAACAGGTGTCTGTCGCCGGATTTGACGCCGCCGCGTGGATGCCCGCGAAGGTGCCGGGGACGGTGCTCGACAACCTGGTGCGGAACGGCAAGCTGCCGGAACCCTACTGGGGGCTCAACAACCGCAAGGCGGACAAGCTCATCCCCGACCTCGGGGACGGCAACCGCAACTACTACACGGCGTGGTTCCGCACAGAGTTCGACCTGCCGGCGGACTGGAAGGGACGCAGCGTCTGGATGCGGCCGGAAGGCGTGAACTACCGCGCCGAGATCTGGCTCAACGGCAAGATGGTGGCTTTTCCGTCCGGGATGTTCGCGTGTCAGACGGTGGACGTGAGCTTCTTCGCGAAGCCGGGCGCGCGCAACGTGCTGGCCGTGAAGGTCTATCCGCTCGACATCCCCGGCGACACGCGCCAGTGGAAGACGAAGGGAATGGCGGAGTATGCCAACGGCGGCGACGGGTTGATCGGGCGCAACGTGACGATGCTGATGAGCATCGGGTGGGACTTCACGTTTCGCGACGGCATCCGCGACCGCAACACGGGCATCTGGAAGGACATCGTGTTCTTCGCGACGGGCGACGTGCGCCTGGACGCGCCGTTCGTGCGCACGAAGCTGTCGGACGACCTGAAGTCGGCGGAGCTCGACATCTCCGTCGAGGCGATCAACGCCAACTGCGACCGCTGGCTGTTCCGCGGCAAGGCGAAGGGCACGCTGGAGATCGAGGTGGAGGGCACGCCGCTCCGCTTCCGCCAGGAGGTGCAGCTCCACCGCGGCGAGCGGCGCGAGATCCATTTCAAGGGGACGCTCGCCAATCCGCGCCTCTGGTGGCCGGTGAACAAGGGACGGCCCGAGCTGTACACGCTCGTCTGCCGCGCGAAGACGGCCCACGGCGAGCAGGTGCTGCGCCGGCGCTTCGGCGTGCGCGAGGCGTACAGCGACCAGTCGGGGAAGGACGGCGCGCGCCAGTTCTGGATCAACAAGCGGCGCATCTTCATCCGCGGGACGAACTGGATCCCCGAGGCGATGCTGCGCACGGACGACGCGCGCATGGAGGCGGAGCTGCGCCTCACGCGCCAGCAGGGCGTGAACATGGTGCGCCTGTGGGGCGGCGGCATCGTCGAGAGCGACCGCTTCTACGACCTCTGCGACGAGATGGGGCTGCTCGTGTGGCAGGAGTTCTTCATGACGGGCGACACGGCGCATCCCGACGACGCGGCGCTCTACCTCTCGTGCGTGGCCGACCAGGTGAAGCGCATCCGCCACCACGCCTCGATCTGCCACTACGTCTGCTCCAACGAGTCGACGGAGGTGGACGGCATCCGCGAGCTGCTGGAGCGTCTGGACGGCACGCGCAGCTACATGATGCAGAGCGAGTGCGACGGCGTGCACGACGGCTCGCCCTACTACTCGCTCAACCCGATGCGCTACTACGACGACACGGCCTCGCCGCGCGGCAGCCGCGTCTACGGCTTCAACCCCGAATACGGCACGGCCGTGCTGCCGACGGCGGAATGCCTGCGGGAGGTGCTGCCGGAGAAGGACCTGTGGCCGATCAACCGCGAGGCCTGGGCCTACCGCGACGGCAACAACTTCTACAAGTCGGTCACCGTCCACGACGACCTCGTGAAGTGCTACGGCGAGGCGACCTCTTTGGAAGACTACTGCCGCCGCTCGCAGGCGCTCGACTACCACGCCACGCGCGCGATCTGGGAGGTGTGGAACCGCGTGCGGAACGAGAAGGGGACGGGCGTCCTGTACTGGTACAACAACGTGCCGTTGCCGAAGGTGGTGGCGTACGGGTGGGACTATTCGCTGGAGCCCACGCCCGCGCTCTTTGCCACGCAGAACGCGCTGGAGCCTCTGCACGCGCAGTACGATTACCTGGACGATATGGTTTGCCTCGCGAACGACCTGACCGAGCCGCGCGCCGTGGAGGTGGCGGCGGCCGTTTACGACTTCGAGTCCCGCAAGGTGTGGGAGAAGTCCGCACCCGTCACGGTGCCCGCCGAGCGGTGCGTGGAGGCGTTCAAGGTCGAGTTCCCGCCGCTCGACAAGCCGCACTTCATCCGCCTCTCCGTGCGGGAGGCGGGCCGCGAGATCGCGTCCACGTTCTACTGGCGCTCGCCGGAGAAGTACAATCCGAAGACGCCGGACGCGCTGACCGGCCCGTGCACGGCCGGGTTCGCGTCGTTGTCCGCGCTGCCCAAGACGACGCTGTCCGTTACGACCGCAGAGGAGGGGAACACGCTGCGCGTCACCGTGACGAACACGGGCGACAAGATCGCGTTCCTCACGCGTCTGACCCTGACCGGCGAGGACGGAAAGCCGTTGCGTCCCTCGTTCTATTCCGACAACTGGTTCTCGATCCTGCCCGGCGAGTCGAAGACGGTGACCGTGCAGCATCCCGCCAAGCCGTTCAAGCTGTCGGTCTCCGCATGGAACGCAGAAGCGTCGCCGGAAAGGTGACGTGCAAAATCGGCGGCCTTTGCATCATCATCCGCTGACTGGAGCAAATACATGAAAGCAATTCACCTGTGCGCCTCGGTTCTGGCGATGGCGCTGGTGGCGTCTGCCGCCGACTTCCCCATCGACATTCCCTCCATTCCCGACGTGCGCGTGACGGATTCATTCTGGGGTGCGCGCATGGAGACGAACCGCCTCGTCACGGTCCCCGCCGCGCTCGACCGCTACGAGCAGGCGGGTCGCCTCGACAACTTCCGCAACGCGGCCGCGCGCAAGCTCGGCATCCCCTACAACGGTAACACCTTCGAGGACTCCGACCTCTACCGCATCTTGGAGGGGGCGTTCCTCGCCTGCCTCGCGCATCCCGATTCCAACCTCCAGGCGCGCGCCGAGGCCATCATCCCGATCATCGCCGCCGCGCAGGAGCCGGACGGCTACCTCTACACCGCCCACACGATCGACTGCGTGGGCAGGGAACGCAGGCGGGCCGGCCCGACGCGCTGGAGCAACCTGCAGGACAGCCACGAGCTCTACTGCATGGGACAGCTCGTGGAGGCCGCCCTCGCGCACAAGCAGCTCACGGGCAAGGACGACCTGATGGACGTGATGTGGCGCAACGTGGACCTGATCTCGCGCACGTTCGGCAACGGACGCAACCAGCTGAAGCGCGTCCCCGGACACGAGTCGCCCGAGATCGCCCTGCCCAAGCTCTGGCGCTTCGCGCACGAACCGGCCACGATGGAGCTGATCAGGAACTTCATCGACTGGCGCGGCCGCGCCGACCTGCGTCCGCTCTACGGCACGCCCGGCTCCACCTTCGACGCCGCCTACTACCAGGACCACAAGCCCGTCCGCGAACAGCGCGAGGCCGTGGGCCACGCCGTGCGCGCCTGCTACCTCTACACGGGCATGGCCGAGATGCTCGCGCTCACGGGCGACCAGACGCTCCGTCCCGCGCTCGACGCCATCTGGGAGAACGTCGTCGGCCGCAAGATGTACGTCACGGGCGGCGTGGGCGCGCACCACGCCGGCGAGAAGTTCGGCGCCGACTTCGAGCTGCCCAACGAGAAAGGATACCTGGAGACGTGCGCAACCCTCGCCAACGCGCTCTGGCAGTTCCGCATGTTCCGCCTCGACGGCGACGCGAAGTACATCGACGTCTTCGAGCGCATCCTCCACAACAACTTCGCGGCAGGCGTCTCCATCGGCGGCGACGCGTTCTTCTACGTGAACCCCCTCTCCTCGCGCGGAAACGTCACGCGCTGGCGCTGGCATGGCTGTCCCTGCTGCCCCGCCAACGTGGTGCGCATCATCCCGCAGCTCGGCACCTACGCCTACGCCACCGCGGGCGACACGCTCTACTGGAACCTCTTCATGGCAAGCGACGCCACGCTCCGCCTCAAGGGCGGCGACGTGAAGGTGCGCCAGACGAACAACGGCTACCCGTGGCGCGGAGACGGACTCGCGCTCGAAATCGACCCCGGCGCGCCGCGCGCGTTCGCCGTCAAGGTGCGCATCCCCGGCTGGGCGCGCGGCGCGTGCGTGCCCACGAAGCTCTACGAACAGGTCAATTCCGCCTCGCTCGACGAGGTGTCGCTAGCGGTCAACGGACTGCCCGTCGCGCTTGCGCTCGACAAAGGCTACGTGACGATCTCCCGCACGTGGACGCGCGGCGACCGCATCGAGCTTTCGCTCAAGATGGCGCCGCGCTTCGTCCGCGCCGACGTGCGCGTCGCGGAGGACGTCGGCCGCCTCGCGGTGGAGCGCGGCCCCGTCGTCTACTGCGCCGAGGGCGTCGACAACGGCGGCCACGTGCTGAACAAGTACATCACG
>CAMPAF010000168.1 GCA_946631535.1 uncultured Verrucomicrobiota bacterium | reverse complement strand
CTCGCGGGCGGCCTGCTCGCCACCATCCGCGAGAACGGCGGAATCGCGTGGTTCATGAAGAGCACGTCCCGGCTCGTGCGCGGACCGCGTTCGTGCGAGTTCGCAGTTGGCCTGCTCGCCGTCGCAGTCAACCTCTTCACCGCGAACAACACTGTCGCCATCGTCGTTGCGGGGCCCGTGGCAAAGGAGTTCGCCGACAGGTGCCACGCGTCGCCGTCGCGCATCGCCTCCATCCTCGACACGGCATCGTGCGTCACGCAAAGTCTGATTCCGTACGGCGCGCAGCTCCTGATGGCGGTGGCCCTCGCGAAGGAGAGCGGGCTCGCGCTCGGATCGTTCCAGCTGATCGGCTCTCTCTACTATCCCTTCTTCCTCGCGCTCGCGGTCATCGCGGCGACGCTCTTCTTCCGTCCCAAGCACTAGCGGAACCGTCAATGGCAGGAGAGATCATCAAGACAAACGGAATCGTGCTGGCGATCCACCCATGGTCGCGGACGAGCCACATAGTCACCTGGCTCACGCCCGACCATGGCTGCGTGACGACGCTCGTCAAGGGCGCAGTCCGGCCGAAGTCCGCATTCCTCGGCCAGTACGACCTCTTCTACGCCTGCGACCTCCTCTACTACGCCCGCGCGCACGGAGACCTGCATGCCCTGCGTGAGACGACACCGCGCAATCTCCGCGAGGGCCTACGCGGACTCTGGCGCGAGACCGCCATCGCCGGATACGCCGCAGGACTGGTCAAGGACCTTGTTCCCGCCAACGGCGAATCAGCCGCCTGGTTCGCCTTTCTCGATTCCCTCCTCACCCGCCTCGAAAGCAGGGGAGGGGCGCAACTTGTTGCGACCGATCCGGGATCCTCGGGAGGGACGCGCTCCTGCGCGTCCGCCCTCCAGGAGCTTGTCCGACTTGAAATGGAAATCCTCAAGCTCGCCGGGTGGTCGCCCGACTTCTCAGGCATGGACAAATCCGCCGACTGGACGCCATTCGCAATCGACCATGGCCGTTGCGGCGATGGAGCGCGAACAGTGCGCCTCTCCCCACGCACCATAGCCGTCCTTACCCGCCCCGACGCCTCTGGCCATGCCCAAGAGACAGTGGAAGACGCCGTGCGGTTCCTCGGCGTCTTCCTCTCGTACCATCTCGACATGCCGCCCGACGTGCGGCGCTCGCTGGTCACACTGCTCACTTCGCCTTGAGCGGCTTGACCTCAATGGGCTTGCTTTCGATCGACATCGTCTTGCCGGGCTTGCGAGCAGGCTTCTGCCGAGGCTTCAGGGCCGGGAAGTCAGGAGCTTCTATCTTTGCCGCAGCGCGCAGGGCGTCAATGTACTTGCGCGTCGCCTGCTGCTCCTGAGCGCGCTTCATCTGCTTCTCGAAGGCTTCCTTCGTTGGCGGTTCCTTGGGCGCGCGCGCGGAAACCAGGATGTGGGAAGCCTGCACCTTCTCCGGCTCGGCGGGTTTGCCGTCCTTCGCCTCCACTGCAGGAAACTTCTTTGTCACCATGACAAGATGCCAGCCGAACTGCGTCTTGACCGGATCAGACACCTTCAGCGGCTCGCTCGCGAACGCCACCTTGTCGAACTCCGGCACCATCTGTCCGCGCCTGAAAGCGCCAAGATCTCCACCCTTCGCCTTAGACGGGCAGTCGGAATGCTCCTTGGCAAGCTGCGCGAACTTGTTCGTGAGGGCGTCGCCCTTGAGTCCGTCCAGCTGCTTCTTCAGGCCCTTGATCTTGTCCTCGGCACCGGCCGCCGCCTTGACGGCCGCCGTGTAGTTGGAGGTAGCTGCGGCGAACTTCTCGGCCAAAACCTTTTCGTCGATCTTGATCTTGGAAGTCACCTCTTGCTCCAGAAGCTTCCGTATGACAAAATTTTCTTCTACATCTCTCTGCGCACGCTCTTTTCCGAGCGGGTACTTCTCTAGCATCTCGTCGATCGTCTTGGGTGCGCCAGGACGGCCGGCGACGGACTTGAGAAACTCTTCCTCGCGCTTCTTGAGTTCATCGCCCGTCAGCTTCACGCCCTTCTTCTCCGCCTCGCACAGCAGGATGGTCTTGATCGCGAACTGCTGCACGAGCTGGTCGCGGAAACGCTTCTTCACCGCCTCTTGCCGCTCGGCAGGAACCTTCTGCTTGTCCAGCAGCTTCGCGATGTCCCCATCCAGTTCGCCATACGTCAGCCTTTTCCCGTTGACCTCGGCGACGACCTTGCCTGGATCGACGGCCTTCGCGACTGCCTGCTTCGCCGGTGCGGCCGCAGGTGCTGTGGCAGGCGCCGTTTCTCCCAAGCACACGACTGAAAGCGCCGCAGCGGCAGCGCACAACATCATCTTCTTCATCTTGCCAACTCCTTCTGGTCCAAGCGGGACATCGTCACCGCACCCTGACAGGCGCCTTGCTGGCGGCGGACGCATATATCGCGTCGATGACCTTCATCAGCTTGATCGCCTCGTCCGGCGTGTTGAGCGGCGCTTCCTTGCCCTGCAGCGTACGGATAAAGTTCGTCGCGGCGCGCACGCGCCCCATCGTCTCGTCAGGCTTCACCTTCAGCGTCTTGTCGATCCGCTTTCCGGCGGCGCTCTGGCGGTACAGCTCGCAGGTGTCCACGGCCGTCTCGTCCAGGCCGTCTGTGCCGAACAGGCGGCGGACGAGCCCTCCGGCCTTCGTGCCCTGAAACGTCACGGACACCTCCTCGCGCTTGTTCATCTCCGCCCAGGCGGTGCGCAGGAAGAGGACCGATCCGTTCTTGAACGTCACGAACCCGTGCGCGGCGGCCTCCACGTCGCAGACGCCGTTTGCCCTGTCGGGAATCCCCCACGGTCCCTTGAAACGCGTGTCGCCCATGAACGTGTCGAACGTGTTCGCGAGCACGTGCGCCGGCTCGGGATAGCCCATGAAGTAGAGCGCCAGGTCAATCATGTGCAGAAGGTCGATGACAGGTCCGCCGCCCGAAAGCGCCTTCGTGGTGAACCACCCGCCGAAGCCGGGGATTCCCGTGCGGCGGATCCAGAGCGCCTGCGCGCTGTTGATGGTGCCGACCGTTCCCGCGCGTATGGCCTTCATCATGGCCACCGACTCGGGACGAGCCCGGTTGTTGAAGTCGAACATCAGCGTCCGCTTGGCGCGCTTCGCGGCAGCGGCCATCTGCGTCATCTCCGCGGCGTTGAGCGCTGGCGGCTTTTCGCAGAACACGTGCTTGCCTGCGCGCAACGCCTCAAGGACGAGCGGCTTGTGGAACTTGTTGGGAGTGATGACGCTCACCGCCTCAAGCCGCTCCGCAGCCAGCATGTCGCCGAGCGACGCGTACGCCTTCGGGATGCCGTAAGCCGCAGCAGCCCGCTCTGCCGCATCGCGGCTGACGTCGGCGATCGCAACGACTTTCGCACCCCCGGCCCGAAAGCCGGGGATGTGGTAGGCGGCCATGCCGCCCGCACCGACGATGCCGATGCGGATCGCCATTACTTCTTCGCCTCGGCAGGCTTGGCCGCCGGCTTAGGCGCCTCAGCAGGCTTCGCTTCCGCGGGCTTGGCCTCTACAGGCTTGCTCTCGATGGCTTTCTTGGGAGCAGCCGCCTTGGGGGCCTCTGGCTTGGGGGGCTGCAGGGACGGGAAGTCAGGCGCCTCGATCTTCGCGGCTGCGCGGAGCTTCTCCACGAACGCCTGCATGGCCACCTGTTCCTGGGGACGCTTCATCTGCGCCTCGACCTCTTCCTTCGTAGGCGCCTTCTCGGGCGCACGGGCGGAAACGAGGATGTGCGAAGCCTGCACCTTCTCGGGTTCGGCAGCCTTGTCGCCCTTCGCCTCGACGGCAGGCGTCTTCTTCGTCACCATCACGAGATGCCAGCCGAACTGCGTCTTGACCGGATCGGACACCACCAGCGGCTCGCTGGAGAACGCGACCTTGTCGAACTCAGGCACCATCTGACCGCGCGTGAAAGGGCCCAAGTCGCCGCCCTTGCTCTTGGACGGGCAGTCGGAATGCTCTTTCGCGAGCTGCGCGAACTTGTTCGTCAGGACGTCGCCCTTGAGTCCGTCCAGCTGCTTCTTGAGGTCCTTGATCTTGCCCTCGGCGCCAGCCGCAGCCTTGACCGCCGCCGTGTAGTTGGAGGTGGCGATGGCGAACTGCTCGGCTACCTTCTTCTCGTCGACCTTGATCTTCGAGGTGACCTCCTGCTCGATCAGCTTCTGGATGACGAGGCTATCGTCGAACTCCTTCCGCGCGCGCTCCTTGCCGAACGGATGCTGCGCGAGAAGCTCGTCGATGGACTTCGGGGCACCAGGACGGCCTGCGATGGACTTCAGGAACTCCGCCTCGCGCTTCTTGCGCTCCTCGTCGGTGAGCTTCACGCCCTTCTTCTCGGCCTCGCCCAGCAGGATTGTCGTCATCACGAACTGCTGCGCCAGCCTGTCGCGGAAGTACTTCTTAGCGGCCTCAACCTGTTCGGCGGGCACGTTCTGCGACGACATCACCTTCGCGACATCGCCATCCAGCTTGCCGTACGTCAGCTTCTCGCCGTTCACCAGAACGGCAACCTTGTCGGGATCCACAGACGGGGCTGCGGCCGTTTCCGCCTTCGTCCCCTGAGGCTCGGCGTCCTTCTTGCCGCAGCCGACAACCACGATCGCCGCAACCGCGGCGGCACCAATCAGACCAATCTTCATTTTAACTCCTTTGTTCGGAAACCGGATTATGATACAAAAGCCGCGCGCAGATGTCAATCCGCCGTGGCGGCCGTCTCCTTGTGCACCAGCCCGTTCTTGCGCGCCACGATGTACGTGCAGACGGTGTCGCCCGTCACGTTGCAGCACGTCTCGAACATGTCGAGGACCGGATTGATGCCTAGCGCCAGGGCCACGATGAGCATCACCTGGTCGTTAGGCAGGCCCATGGTCTCCAGCACCATGAAGAGCAGGAAGACCGAGCCGCCGGGGATGCCGCCCGCGCCGATCGACGCGAACATGATCGAGAGGCAGAGCGCCGCGATCTGTACGAACGTGAGGTCGTGCCCGAACATGTTTGCGGCAAGGATCACGAACACCGGCAGGTGAACGCACACGCCGTCCATGTTCACCGTCGCGCCCATCGGCAGCGAGAAGCTGGAGAGCGATCGGGCCACGCCAATCTCGTCCATCACGCGGAAGGAGACAGGCAGCGTCGCGGCCGACGAACGCGTGACGAACGCCGTGAGGAGCGCCTCGCGCAACCGCAGCAGCACGCGGTACGGGTTCTCGCGGCAGAACGCCAAGATCGCCAGCGGGTAGACGACAAAGATCATCGCCATCACGCCAACCACCACGCATAGCACGATGCGGAGGTACGGACCGAACAGGAGCGTGCCGTTCGCCGCGAAGTTCGTCGCGGAGAGCGCGAACACGCCGATCGGGAAGTAGAGCACTACCCAGTCGATCAGCCTGAAAGAGACGCGCTGGGCGCCGTCAACCACCGTCAGCAGCGCCTCTATGGCCTTCGCCGCCTTCTCGTCCTTGTCCGCCAACGTGTCCAGCAGGCTTCGCGCGGCAAGGCCGACCGCGATCGCGAAGACAATGATCGGCAGGAACTGCCCGTTCGCCAGGGAGGAGAACGGATTCTGGAAAAGGCCGACAAGAAAGTCTGCGATCGAGCCCGACGCCGGCCCGCTCGCGATCTTCTCCGCGCCCTTCATGTACACCTGGGCAGTGCCTCCGGCATTCGCCATGGAGGGGTTCATCAGATACGCCATGGCGACGCCGAACAGCGTGGCGAAGAGCGACGTGACCGCGTACCACAGCAGCACCGTTCCGCCCACGCGTCCAGACTGCCTCAGCGGCAGCGCCGCCGCTCCCGAGATCAGCGAGAACAGTATGATCGGGAAGACCACGGTCTTAAGCATCGCGACCAGGACCGAGCCGAACGGCTCGATCCACGGCAGGATCGCCTTCGTGGTCTCCGGCGCGAGGCACTCGGACATCACAAGCCCGACGACAGTGCCCGCGACGAACCCGATGAGGATGCGTGCGACGAGCGGAATCCGCGACAGTCTCATGTCTTTCCCGTTCCCTTCGTCACGTGAACAGCACTTCCTGCCCGACGAAGCCGTAGTTGCCGCCCACCACGTACTGCACGGCCGTGGGCGAGAAGCGCTCCTGCACCGTGATGTGGAGGTGCCCGGCGAGGATCGCCTTCAGCAACTTCTCCCCCTTCAGGTAGGCGATGAAGTCGCGCGTGGTCGGATCGGTCTGCTGGCGCTTGTAGTCGCCGCGCACGTCTGGGACGGCCGCGTTGCGGTACTTCTTGTTGACGCCGCTCCAGTACTTGTGGTCGCAGCGCCAGATGCCGTCCGTGAAGAACGGCACGTGCATGCAGAGGATGATCGGCAGACCCTTCTTCACCTCCACCTTGAACTTCTCCACCAGATCCGGCTGCACGGTTCCGAACACTCCGTCGAGGCAGACGAAGTTGATGCCGTTGACCGTCTGCGCGTTGAAGCGCGGGTCGACGGGATAGGCGGCCTTCAGGAGCGGCCAGCTGCGCTCCTTGAACGACTCCTGGCCCGTGTACTTCTCGCCGGGGAGGTAGGTGTAGAACTCGTGGTTGCCCATCGAGCCGAACATCGCGCCGCCGTAGTACTTCTTCACGAGATCGAAGTTCGCCTGGCTCTGCCAGTCGATCAGGTCGCCCGTGTGGAGCACGTAGTCCACGTTGTCCTTCGCCCACGCGAGCGAGTCGCGCAGCGCCTCCTCCTGGCGTCCGCCGAACGTGCGCGTGCGGCGCTCCTTCGAGCGGAGCTTGTCCTTGGCGTCGGGCTCGTC
>CAMPAF010000167.1 GCA_946631535.1 uncultured Verrucomicrobiota bacterium | reverse complement strand
AGCACCTCGGCCCACGTCATGTTGGACGGGTAGTTCACGTCCTGCACGAGCTTGTTGGCCATGCTCCACTCCACGAACACCCACGCCGGCAGCTTCTCGAGGAGGCCGTCCGGGTTGCGGAACGTCTTGAGGTAGTCGATGAGCTTCACGAGGCGCGGCTTGAGGGCGTCCACCGTCGCGCGGTCGCCGCTGCGCGCCAGGTACTCGTCCACCTCGATCACGAACCACATCGCCCAGTTGGGAATGAAGTTGTGGTTGGGGTGGTCGGAAGGATAGCACATGGGGATCGCGCCGTCCGGCAGCTCGGGGAAGGACTTGGGCAGGATGTAGTTCTGGATGAACAGGCGCTCAAGGTCCGTGTTGCCGGTGAAGAGGAGGTTGCTCCTGCCCGTGAAGAAGCTGTCGCACAGCCAGCCGGCGCGCTCGCGGCTAGGGCAGTCCGTGAACACGTCCACGGCGTTCTGCGCAAACGTCTCGCGCGCCGCGGCGAATATCTTGTCGAGCGCAGGGTCGGACGACGCGAACGTCGCCTTCTTGGCCTCCGGGTTCTTGTAGCCGCGAACGTAGGCGTCGGACAGCTCGAAGTCGCCGCCCAGCGCGAACACGTGCAGGTAGCGGAACGTGTAAGGCTCGAACGCCTCAAGGCGGTAGCGCCCAGGCTGGAGGTCCCACACGATGCCGTTCGCCACGCCGTAGCGCAGCGGGTTCACCTTACCGTCCTGCAGTATCTCGTCGAACGCCATCCACAGCCGCCCCGGCTTCGTGCAGGAGACGGTGACGCCCGGGAATCCCGACTCGTTGAAGCCGACGTCGAAGATGAATCCGCTGCCGTCTGGAAGAGCGGCCCTGCCTTTGCAGGACACCTTGCCGTCGAGGAGCTGCACATCCACGTGCTGCAGCTCTCGCCAGATGTTGACCTCCAGCGTGTTCGCCTCGTAGAGCTTGAACGTCGGCTCGTGGTCGTCCACCGAGCGGATGGGACGGTACTTGATCTGGTCCTTCCTGCTCACCTTCGTCGCCGCGATCGGCGCGGAGAGCCTCGTCAGGGGGAAGTCCGGCAGCGGCGCGATGCGCTCGACGAGCGGAACGGCCGGCTGCTCCGCGAGCTGGAGCGCCTTGCCTCTCCAGCCGATCGCCAGGCGGTACGCCTCGCCGAAAGCGCGCTGGAAGCTGTAGCGCGAGCATTTCGTCACGCGCGGCATCTCGCAGGCCCTGAAGCAGGCCGCCCCGAACTCGCACTGCGCGCAGCTTTCCTTCCCGCAAGTCGCCGCCAGCACGCGGTCGCCAACGACCACCTCGGCCTGCAGGAAGCCGGGCCACTCCGCGATGTAGTAGTTGTTGCAGTTGTAGGCCGAGACCTCGATCGACAGGTCGTTCCGCCCTTCCCTCGCGTCGAGCGGCCACTCGTCCACGCGGAAGAATCCCTTCGCCGCCCTCGCCGGACCGTATCCCGCGAAATCGCCGTTCAGGCAGATGCGGTACACGGACGATCCCGTCACGCGCAGGATCGGCTTCTCGCCGTCCTTCGCCTCGAATGACGCGCGGAACACGACAAAGTCGTTCATGCGCGTCTCGCGGCCTTCCGGCCACACGGGCTTCGCCGCGCGGAACGACGGCGCGGCCGCGCAAGCGGCGGCGAGCAGCGCCGAAAAAAGGAGAATGCAGCCGGATCCCAGCGACCGGGCAGAGGAGACATGGTCAATCGCGATTTTTTTCATGCCGCGATTATACCATATTCTGCCGCGCTCGGCGGAACCCCGTCAGCGGCGGGCGTCAATCGTCACGGAAAGGACATGTTCCTCGCCTGGAGCGAGCGTGTATGCGTCCGGACGGAACAGCGTCGCCGGCTCAACGCACACGAACTTGAGCAGGTCAGACGGATCCAGGTTCTCGTACTTGCCGGCCGGGAACGGGTCGGGCGTCCAGATGACTATCTTCGAGTAGCCGCTCCCGCGCATGACGACCTTGCGGTTCCAGCCCGCGTCGGTTATCGTCTGCTCGTGGCTGCCGAGCGTAAAGACGTGGTCGAAGTGCCCGTCCGGCACGAACGTTCCCTTCCACGTCTTGTCCGCCACCTGCGACACGTCGGCGAAGCAGTACGGGCAGCCGTCAAGCCCGTCCACGCGCACCTGGCGGCGATCCGACACGAGCCAGTACGGATGCAGGCCCTCCGTGATCTTCATGGGCCGCGTGTCCGTGTTGCGCGTGCGGAGCGAGAGATCCAGCGTCTCTCCTAGGCGGATCGTGTACTCCATGTCGAACTCGTACGGCCAGAGCTTCCGCGTCTCGTCCGACGGCTTGAGCCCAAGCACCAGAGTGTCGCACCCGTCCGTCGACTCGCGGCGCCGCACCTCGAACATCCAGTAGCGCGCAAAGCCGTGCGGCTTGGACCCCGGCTCGCCGTTGCGGCCGAACCACGGCCAGCACACGGGGATGCCGCCATGGTTGTGCATGGTGCCGTCGAACGACGTCACCTTCGGGTTGAAAAGCAGGTCGTGATCCATGCCAGCGGGCCTGTACGACCGAATGTGCGCCCCGCGCAGCGACACCGTGGCGGAACCGTTCTTGTTTGACAGAGCAATCATGTCCATGTCGTTGTTCTCCTTGTATCCCGAAATTCTCGCGTCCGCGCCCGCCGCCACGGCGACAATCGCCGCCGCCGCAAGGCCCCGCACTGCCGTCAGCGTCGCCATATCAGCGCCCTCCCTTCGCGGCCAGCCGGTCCGTCTCTTCGATGCGGAAGCGCATGCAGGCCACCGACTGCAGACGGTCGTCCGGGAAGAGCTTGATGTACGTGGTGCAGAGGATCGTGCCGTCCGGCAGGAGCTCTACGCCCGAGTAGCCGGTGTCGCCCTTCCAGCCGCCGTACTGCGTGCCGCTCCAGCTCTTCATCAGGTGGATGCGGTACTGTCCGGGGCGGCCGTTGCGCAGGTCGTCGTACGAGCCCACCCACGCCACGTACTGACCATACGTGCTGCTGCCGAGCGCGCGGTCGCGGAACGCCACCACCCAGCGGCCGTCAGGCAACTGCACGCCCTCGTGGCGGTCGCCCGTCAGTCCCCAGCACGTGTCCTCGGGCGCAGTCCAGGTCTTGCCCTCGTCGCGGCTGAAGCACATCATGCTGCGCGCGGTGTGGCGGTTCTCGCGGATGAGGAGTCCGATCTCGCTCCCGTCTGGCGAGCGAAGCGCGAACGGCTCGCAGAGGTTCTTGTTCTCGGCGGCCGCAACGATGCGCGGCGCGCCCCACGTGAACCCGCCGTCCTTCGTGATGCTCATCCAGACGGCCTGGTCATCGGTGGGACGGTCCTTCGCCTTGTCCTTCGACTTGAACACCTGCCCGAAGAGCGCGCTCGATCCGTCCTTCAGCGGCACGAGGCCCGTAGGCGGCATGCCGGACGAAAGATGCGGCGCCGGCGGAGTCACCCACCAGCTTTTCCCGTTGTCGCGGCTCATCATGATGCCGAGGCCGCCGCCGGTCTCCGGCTGGCAGTTCGCGCTGAACACGCAGAAGTTGACGCCGGACCCGTCAGGACGCGGCACGGTCTGCAGCGTAGGGCAGTTGCGGTGGAACTTGTACTGCGCGGGCAGTAGGTCGTCGATGCGCGTCCACGTGCGGCCGCCGTCGTCCGACCGCGCCGCCGGTCCGCATCCGCCGCCGTGCTTGATCGTCCACACGCAGAAGAGCGTCTTGCCGTCGGGTGTAAGAAGCGTCGTCGGATGCCCCTGGTACGTGTCCGGCGTGCCCATCGCGATCACCGTCTGGCGGAACGTGTCGCGGGTCAGGTCCACGACCGGCAGCTCGTCCTTGAACGTCGGCGAGAACTTCTTCGGCGGCTGTCCGTCGGGAGCAGTCTTGGCGAGCGCCGCTATCTCGTCTGCCGAGAGGATGCGCGTCTCGTAGCGCACGTCGGCGATCTCGCCCTCGAACGGACGGTCCCCGCCCTTCGACGCGTTGCCGAGGCACGCCGTACCGCCCTTGTATACCGCAGGCAGAGGCTTGCCTCTCATCCCGACACCCGCGTCGGCGCCGTTGATCCACAGCTTCGGCACGCCCATGTCGTACTCGCTCGTCCCGCCCGCGGTCACGGCCACGTGAACCCAGGCGTTCGTTGGAAGCAGCCCGCCGAAGCCCCACGCGCTCGGCTTGCCTGGCATGTTGATGCCGAACGTCACGCCAGCCAGTCCAGACCCGTCGGAGGGCTGCGATGGATGCAGGTAGAACGCCGGCGCGGCGATGATGCGCGGATACGCCATGCCGCCCTTCCCCCAGCCATCTATCTTCACCCACGCCGCGAAGGTCAGCGCCTTCGCGTCCGGCACATGCATCTCCTCGCCGCAGGACCGTTCGCCGTCGAAGCGGCGCACGTCCGCCGCGGCGACAATCGCCGCCACCGCCAAGGCGGCAAGAAAAGCAGCATTTCTCATCGTTTCAACATTCCTTTCAGTGCTTGGGCCTCATTGTACCATAATTTTGCGTCGTCTGCGTCCATCTGGTCATTTGCCACTCGTCCGCCGTTTTGATAGAATACCAGCATGATTTTGCGCCCCATCATACGATTCGGACGCATTCTGCCGGCAATAGCCATGCTCGCGGGATGCTACAGCATGGATATCGCCTCGAACGCGGCGCTTGACGGAGAGACTCTCCCCGAAGCCCCGCATGCGGAACACGTCGTCGTCTCCAACTACGGCTGGTACCTGTTCAACCGGTTGCCGCTCGCCTGCGGCAATGCCAATCCCGACGCGATCTTTCCCTGGGCGTTCTTCTCCAACCAGGTGACCTCCAGCCTCCTGCACGACAGGATGATGGAGTACGCCGCCTCTCGCAACGCGAACGTGAAGGAACTCACGTTCTTCCGCGACGAGCAGATATTCTTCACGCCACCGGGCACGCAGTTCCCGATCCCCATCCCCTACGTGCTCTGCTTCCGGGAGGTGCAGTTCTCAGGCATCCTGATGCCGCGCGACAAGGAGGAGGCGGCGCGATGAGGAAATGGCTCCTTCCGGTCCTTCTGGCCAGCTGCGCCGGGTGCGCCACGATCCAGCGCGCCACCGACTACCACGGCGCGCGAATCGAGAACGGCGAGCTGCCGATCGAGACGGTCGAGATTGAGAACACGGGATGGCTGCTTTTCAAGCTCATCCCGCTCGGCTGCGGCGACCCGAAGTCTCCCAACGAGTTCGGGTGCTGCCTTTTCAGAAACACGATCACGCTCCAGAACAACCTCGACATGCTGAAGGCCGAGATGGACCGCGTCAAGTCGACACGTGCCATCAACCTCTCCAGCCGAAAGACGGACGAGACCATCTTCGTCATACTGCTCACGCGCCACGCATACCACACGAGCGCCGTGCTGCTGAAGTGAGAATCCCCGCAATGAGAATAGCGCAACCAGTCCAAAGACTCACGCCATACGTCCCCGGCGAGCAGCCGAAGGAGCCGAACGTCGTCAAGCTCAACACGAACGAGAACCCGTACCTTCCGTCGCCGAAGTGCGCGGACGTACTCAAGGGCTTCGACCTCCATCGCCTCCGCCGTTACCCCGATCCAGTCTTCGCCGCGCTCCGCGCGCGCATCGCCGCCATCTGGAAGACCGTCCCCGAGCGCGTGTTCGTGGGCAACGGCTCGGACGAAATACTCACACTTGCCGCCAAGGCGTTCGTGGACGACGGCGAGACGATCGGCTCGCTCGACCCGTCGTACTCCCTCTACAAGACGCTCGCCGCAATCCGCAACGTCCCCTTCGTGCCCACGCCGCTCGACGCCGACTACACCTGGAACGGCAAGATCAAGGGACGCCCCGCGCTCTTCCTCCTCACCAACCCGAACGCGCCCACTGGCGTGCTGACGCCGCCCGAGGCGATCGCAGCAGCCGCCAGCCGCTTCAAGGGCGTGCTGCTGGTCGACGAGGCGTACGCCGACTTCGCGAAGTCGAACTGCGTGCCGCTCGCCACGGCGGCGGACAACAGGTGCGTAATAGTGATGCGCACGCTCTCCAAGTCGTTCTCGCTGGCCGGTCTCCGCCTTGGATACTGCATCGGACCCGAAGACCTCGTCGAGGCCCTGTACAAGGTCAAGGACTCATACAACGTGGACGCCGTTGCCCAGGCTGTGGCGCTCGCCGCGCTGAACGACCTCCCGTGGATGCGGGCCAACGTCGCGAAGGTGCGCAGAACGCGCGCGCGCGTGGCGAAGACGCTCGCCAAGCGCGGCTGGGACATCCTGCCCTCCGACTCCAACTTCCTCTTCGCGCGCCCGGCGCACAGGCCAGCCGCCGAGATCTTCGCGGCCCTGCGCGACCGCCACATCTACGTGCGGTACTTCCCTGGGCCGCGCACAGGCGACCGCCTGCGCATCACGGTCGGCACCGACGCCGAGATGGACACCTTCCTCTCTGCCGTGGGCGTCCTCGACAAAGCGTGATCGAGTTCGCAGTCCCCGCCAACTTCCATCTGCCAACTACCAACTTCAGTCAAGAAAAGGAAAACAAATGGTATACCCAGAGTTGCCACATGACGTCAACTCGCCGACGCATCCAGTGTCGGCCATGGACTACATGCCCGTGGAGCCGCTGCGTGCGCTCCAGCTGCACCGCCTCCAGTGGACGGTGAAGTACGCCTACGAGCGAGTGCCGCTCTTCCGCAAGCGCTGCGAGGAACGCGGCGTGCGGCCCGAGCACATCAAGACGCTCGCCGACATCAAGCTGCTTCCTTTCTCGAAGAAGGTGGACCTCCGCGACGAGTATCCGATGGGCCTGCGCGGCGCGCCGATGGACGAGATCGTCCGCTTCCACTGCTCCTCCGGCACCACGG
>CAMPAF010000166.1 GCA_946631535.1 uncultured Verrucomicrobiota bacterium | reverse complement strand
ATAGTTGTTTCCAATCATCAGAAGGCTCGGCGGTGAATTACGCAGATGCGCCCCGTGATTTGGGATTGTACAACACGGAGTGCGGAGTTTCTGGTATAATCTGCGGCATGGAAAAGTTCTTCAACACCGCAGGACCGTGCAATCCGGCGAAGCATTACATGTTGCCGGCGATCGAACGGTTGCCGGGGATTGCTCGTCTCATTGCGCGTGAACAGAATTTCGCCATACATGCCGCGCGGCAGTCGGGCAAGACGACGCTTCTTCAGGCGCTTGTGGACGATATCAACGCCCGTGGGGAACGCATCGCGCTCTACTTCACCGTGGAGAGCGTGCAGGCGTATCCCGATCCGCACGACGGGATCTCCAAGATCGTGGAGAGGATGCGCACCGATCTGCTGGGGCATCCGGTGTTCGGGGATATTGCCCGCGACCCCGCCGCCGCCCCAGATGCACCGGCGGATGGTTTTGTTGGCGTAAAGCTTTTTCTTTCCTTGCTCGCCCGACAGGCGGGTAAGCCGCTTGTCGTGTTCTTCGACGAAGTTGACGGCCTTACCGAGGGCACGGCGGTTACGTTCCTGCGCGAGTTGCGCGACGGCTATGTCACGCGCAACAAAATACCTTTTCCATCATCCGTTGCCATTGTTGGCATGATTGACATCCGCGACATGAAGGCGAGGGTGCGCCCCCATTCCGAGACGCTCGGCAGCAAGAGCCCGTTCAACGTCATCGCAGAGGACTTCACGCTCCGCAACTTCACCGAAGACGAAGTGCGGACGCTCTACGCGCAGCATACGGAGGCGACGGGGCAGGTGTTTGAGCCGGAAGCCGTGAAGTCCGCGATGGAGTGGAGCGGTGGCCAGCCGTGGCTCGTAAACGCATTGGCGAGCGAGTGTGTCGATAAGATCCATGATGGTCGCTACGACGAGCCGATCACGGCTGCGGACATCGAGGCGGCGAAAGAGGCGATCATCTGCCGTCGCGACACGCACGTGGACAGCCTCATGGACCGCCTCCGCGAACCGCGCGTCCGCCGCGTGATGGAGCCGGTCATTCTCGGTAATCAGCTCACCGACTTGTCCGTCAACGACGAGGACTACCGTTTCGTGCAGGATATCGGACTCCTCAAAGAAGTGAACGGTGCGCTCGTGCCGTCCAACAGGATGTACGCGGAAATCATCGGACGCTACCTCTCGCACGACGAACAGACGCGCATGGTGCAGTCCGTGCATGAAATCCCTTGGGCGACGCCCAACGGTCTCAACATGCCGGGCCTCATGGCCGCGTTCCAGGCGTTCTGGCGCGAGAACAGCGGCGCGGATCGCCGCGCCTACGAATACGGCGAGGCGACGCCGCACCTTGTGCTGATGGCTTTCCTTCAGCGCGTCACGAACGGGAACGGGCACATCATCCGCGAGATGGCATTGGGGAGCGGACGCCTTGACCTGTGCGTGGAGTTCAAGGGCAAGCGCTATGCGATAGAGGTGAAGACCTCCAAGAACTTCGCCGGTGAGCGGTCGTACGCGCAACTCGCCGGTTATCTTGACAAGCTGCAACTCCCCGAAGGATGGATGGCGATCTTTGACGTAGGAACGTCAAAGTCGTGGGAGGAGAAGCTTTACAGCCGCGATGTGGAGTTTAACGGAAAGACGATCCACCTGATTGGGCTATGACCCGAAGGAGAACATGGACAGACGTGATTTTCTAAAGTTCGGATTGGCGATTGTGGCGGTCGCGGTCCTCCCGGCCGTGGCCGCGCCGGCGCCGGGATCGAACGCCGAACGTGTGCTCGCGCGCCTCAGGGAAGTGGCGGACTCGCCGAACTACTACTGGGCCTGGACGCATCCGTGGATGGACGCCTGGGACCGGAAGGGCGACGCGCGGTTCGCCGTGAAGACGGAGAAGGGTTTTGAGCCCCTGCCCACCGACAAGGTCAAGCTGGCGTGCGGCTACTCGAAGTATGCGGACGGGCGGTTCGTCGCGATCGGCTATTCCGACCTCGCCGCCGTCGCCGGCACCTGGCATTCGCAGAAGTACTACGCCGCCAACCGGGCCACGCTCACGGCTGCGATCAGGCGACACTGGCGCGAGTATGGCGGCATCACGGTGTTCAGCTGGCACATGGACCAGCCCTACTGCACCAACGGCTTCCGGCAGGCGTCCTACCGGTTCAAGACCAGCGGCGCCGACCGCAACGTGATCCGCCAGATCCTCGACGGGACGGGCGGTCCCTGCGGCACGGACAGCATCGAGCGCCGGAACCACCGCCCGCCGTTCCCGAACCCGCGCGCGTGGTACATGGCCGCCCTCAAGGACATCGCCGAATTCTTCAACGGCCTCGTGGACGAGGAGACAGGCGAGAAGATTCCCGTCGTCATGCGCTACGGGCACGAGATGGACGGCGCCTGGTTCTGGTGGGGGCGCACCTGGTGCGAGCCGGCGGAGTTCCGCGCGTTCAGCCGCCTGACAGCAGACTACCTGCGCGCGGCCTGCGGCGAGGGACAGATCCTCTTCGCCTACACGGTGGACCGCACCTGGCACGACTTCGGCAAGGAGGGCGATACCGCCAACACGTTCCTCGCCTACTACCCCGGCGAGAAGTACGTGGACGTCGTCGGCCTCGACGACTATTCCATCGCCCGCGGCTGCGACAGCGACGCGAAGGTCGAGAAGGCCAAGGCCGAGACGGTGCGCAAGCTCCGGCTCATCAGCGACTTCGCGAAGGCGCACGGACACGTTGCCGCCCTCACCGAGACGGGCGGCAAGAACAAGCGCGACGACTTCTGGGTCCACCTGCACGGCATCCTGACGGCGGAGGGCGTCCGGTGCGCGTTCGTCGACACGTGGGGCGGCTGCTACGGCACGGTTCCCGACACGCCCGCGTCCGAGCAGGACGAGATCGCGTTTGCGCGCCGTCCGGAAGTGCTGATGGCAGGCCCCACGACCGGTTTCAGGCAACCTCCCAAACAACCTCAACAGAAGGGGACGAAATGAACATGCGAAATCAAGTACTCAATGTCTGCGCGGCGGCAATCCTCGTGACGGCGTCCGCCGGGGCGGTGACCGTGCATACGGCCGCCGACGGTTCCACGTTCGACGTGACGGGCGGGACGCTCACGATCACGGTGCCGAGCGGCGTGACGCAAAGCTCCTACGACTACGTGGCGAACGTGCTCAGCAAGTCCGAGTACGCGGTCACGGCCGTCGTGAAGGACGGTCCGGGCGTGCTGGAAGCCCGTTCGGCGGCGAGCTACACCGGCAGCTGGACGGTCCAGGCGGGCGTGGTGACGTTCAAGGTGGCCAATGCCTTCGGCAGCACGAGCGGAACGCCCGCGACGACCGGCGCGATCACCGTGATGTCCGGCGCGTCGATCCAGTCTGACTCGAAGGACAACACGAGCCTCAACAACCGGCGGGTCTTCATCGCGGGCGCCGGCGACGGCAGTTCCTACAAGGGTGCGCTGATCGGCACGGTGCCGGGCACGACCGCGCCGAACCAGGGGATGATCAAAAACGCGCAAATCAGCCTCACGGATGATGCAACCACATGGGCTGCCGCGTCGTACACAATGGATTTCATGAACGGTACGACCGTCGATCTGGCCGGCCATACGCTTAACCTGAGTGGAGGTAACTGGCACAATTTCTACGTGTCTGATGCCGTCATCACGAACAGCGACGATATCGCGGTGGCAACGGTCAAGTCACCTTTGGCGACAAACTACAAAGTCCATCTCTGCAACTCGGTCTGGCGCGGCGGCAGCCGAAACGTCCTGGACATGACCGGCAACGGACGTAACTACATCGAGGGCAAGGTGAACACCGACTGGACGGTCAAGATGAAGGGAACCGTGCGTGGGTCGAGGAGCACGAACCCTCTGTCGGTCACGAATAGCTACTGTATCATGGCGTCCTCTTTTGTCGTCAACGGGAGTGCGACCATTGGCAATGACGACAACAACTATCCCGGTTACGGTCTGCAGCTGAACGGTCCGATCACGGGCAATGCGTCGTCCTCGTTGACGGTCAATAAGGGCGCGTGGGTTTCGTTCAACTGCCCCGTGAACACCTACGAAGGCTCGTTCACGCTTTCCGGCGGGGGAAATGACACGTATCGGCCTGCCGCCTATTTCCAGGCGGGCACGCCGTTCCTGACCTCGGCCGACAAGACGGTGTCGGTCAGCGATTCCGACATCTGGATGGACCCGACGACGGTACGTTCGATTTCCAGCCTCTCCATCAAGAAGGGAAGAAGCACGATCACCGGCAGCGCGGCCGGTTCCACGATCCCCGCCATCACGGTCACGGGCGGAGCCACGAACGTTCTCGACACGCCGGCCTCCATCGCGACGTACAACCTGTCGAACGGCCGCCTCGTGTTCGGCGGCACGCTGCCGGCGATCGGCAGTCTCGTCTGCTCGGCGGGGACGGTCATCGACCTGAACGGGAAGGACGTGCAGGTGAACGCATACACGAATTCGCCGGCGCGGCTGGTGAACGGCGGCACGCTCACGGTTGCGCAGTGGGCGGTCGACGTGGGCGTGCTGGACGTGGTTTACCCCGCCGAACTCGTCGTGCCGGGCACGGACCCGATTCCGGTGTCCGACAACGGAGGGCCGCTGGCATCGGGCACCTACACGGTTCTTCACATCGCGCCCGGCGCGTCATTCCCCGACCTCTCGCGTCTGACGGGCGTGGTGGGTGAGGGCATGTCCGTGACGTTCGCCACGAACGCGGTCACGACCGGCACCTATGCGGGTTGCGTCGCTCTCACGGTTTCGGTGAACCCCACGACGGTGCCGCAGGACACGTCCTACACGGATGCGGACGGCACGACCTTCGAAGTTTCCGACCGCGTCCTGACGATCACCGTGCCGTCGGCGCTCACGACGAACAGCTACGACTACGCGGCGCTCGTGTCGGACAACTACGTGACGAACATCGTGAAGAAGGGCGATGGCGGGCTGCTGGCGACGGCGATGCCGGACTATCGCGGCGACTTCACCGTCAGCAAGGGGTATCTCGTCGTTGGCGAAGCCGGCGACCTGGGGCGCGAGCATTTCGGCGCCGTGCGGGTGGTGAGTCCGGGCGGACTCGCCGTCAAGAACAATCTAGCCAGCAACGGGATGATCAAGAACAAGACCATCTACCTGGAAGGGACGGGGCCCGACGGCTACGGCGCGATTCGCGGCCCGAGTCAGATCTTGTCCAACATGTACTCGCCGCTGGAGTACATTTCCTACGTCCTCACGGGAGATGCCCTGTACCTGCACAACGGCACCTCTTTCCATGTCAAGAATTCCAACGTCGACGTGGCGGGGCATACGCTGACTTTCCGCGCGCGAACCACGTGGGCCCAGATGGGCTACTTCGTCAACAGCACCGTGACGAACAGCGTGCCGTCGCAGCCCGGAATGGTCAAGAACATCTCTCCGGCCGATGCAGGCTACGCCAAACTGCAGATCGACGGTCCGTCGAGCTGGTTGGGCGGCACGAACAACGTCATTGCGCCGGCCTACCGCACCTACATCGGCAAGACGGACGGCTACTGGACGTTGAGCGCGGAGAACGACAGCGTCCACGTCTGGGGAAGTATCGCCACGACCACTCCCGATGCGACGAGCGGGGGCTATTTCACGGGACCGTTGCGCGTCAACGGAAACTGCACGGTTGGAATCAACGACGTGATCTACACGAATGCCTCACACAAGGCCACGAAACCCTACCCGGTGTCGCTCTACGGGCCGATCGTCGGGAGGGCGGACAAGAAACTCACGTTCACGGCGCCGACGCACCTGTATTCTCCGGCAAGCGACTTCCCGGGAACGGTCGTGATGAACGGCACAATGTCCACCAACAAGATGAATCCCGTTTTCCGCGCGGGCGTGTATCTCCACGGTGCGGCCGTGTTCCCCGGCGGCGCGGGGAAGACGGTGGAAGTGACGGAAATGGATCTGCACATGGACGATTCGATCACGTGCCGCTTCCCGCCGTTCACGCATAAATCCGGCACCATGACCGTTTCTGGAGGGTCGCGCGGCGACACGGTGGCGGGCCGCGCCGCGTTCGCGAGCTTCAAGAAGACGAGCACCGGTCTCCTGACGTTTGATTCGCCGGCGATGGTGACGGGCGTCACGCAGATTGCGAAGGGCACGTTCGCGCTCGGCACGAACATGCCGAACCACGTCCGTTCCGCCGCCGAGCTGCCCGTGTTCTCGAACCTCGTGTTCGCGGCGGGGACGACCTTTGACATGAACGGTAACGCGCTCGAGGTGCCGAACTTCACCGGCGCGCCCACGTTGGCGGACGCGGCGGCGCTGACGTTCACGGAAAGCCTTTCGGCGGACGGTACGAACCTCGTCGACGGCGTGGCGCTCACGTCCGCCTCGTCGCTGGCGTTCGCCGATGGCGCCGAGGTGCGTCTCCTGAATCCCTCCCGCCTGAACAAGGATACGACCTACCTCCTGTGCATGGCGTCCGACGGCATCACGTTGCCGTCCGGCGGCGAACTCCTCGTGTCCGCCGACCTGCCCGCCAACGGCTGGCACGCCGTCCTCTCGGCGGACGCCAAGTCGCTCGCGCTCACCTACATCCCGATGGGCACGCTGCTCATCTTCCGGTGACGGCCCAGAAAAACGCATTTCCCGTCCTACGCGTTGATTTTTTTGGTATAATACGCGCCGCACAAGACAATGTATGTGATCGAAAAGGAGAATCCAGCATGAAGAAACGCGTGATTGGCATGGTCTGCGCGGCCTTGGCGGCGGCCGGGTACGGCGTCGTCACGAACGAGTCGATGGTCATCACGTCGCCGACCGTCTGGTCGGGCGTGACGA
>CAMPAF010000165.1 GCA_946631535.1 uncultured Verrucomicrobiota bacterium | reverse complement strand
GTTCTGGTTGTTTCCAATCTCAAAACGCATGGGTGAGAAGCGCAGATGCGCCCGGAGGGAGGGTCCGCAATTCATTGCGCCCGCCATTTCGGGCGCAACAAGTTGCGCATGGGGAGCCGCCATCTTGACGGCGCCAAACATGAAACAAGGGGATTTTACGGCGACCTGCGGCCCCCAAATGTCAAATCGCTTCGCGTTGCCTGCATGACGGAAATCTGTTATCATACCTCCCGGTGAGCAAGAAACGATATCCGCTGAGGGTGGCGAGAGGCGCGCGCGGCATCCGTGCGCAGGACCTGCGCACGCTCGCGCGCACCGTCTGGTGGGCGCGCAGGTGGATCGCCTCGCTGGAGGCGATGCGCCTGGGTCCGCGCTTCGGGCGAGGGCGCCAATATGCCGTTGCGGGACAGGTGACCGAACTGGTGCTGGAGGGTCCGCACGTGGAAGCGACAGTCGTCGGTTCGCGCGAAGCCCCATACCGCCTCACGCTCGACTTCACCACGCCAGACTCGGCGGCGCGCGAACGGATCGCCGCCGCCATCGCCGCCGAACCTATGACGCTCGGCCGTCTCCTGACCGACGACCTGCCAACCGAGATCGAGGCCCTCTTCCGCGCCGAAGGCGTACCCCTCTTCCCGCAAGCCGAACCGCTGGTAAGGACGCCGGCGAAATCAGTCTACGACGTCAAGATGCACTGCTCATGCCCAGACTGGGCGCGCCCGTGCAAGCACCTCGTCGCCGTCATGCTGCTGCTTGGCGAAGAGATCGCGCAGCGCCCCACCACACTTCTCTCGCTGCGCGGCATAGAGGTGGAAGATCTGGCAGTGAAGATCGAATCTTCCACACCCCAATCCTCAAGCGCCAATCCTCAAGCGCCAATCCTCAATCTTCAATCCTCAATCTCCGATTCCCAATCCTCAATCCTCAAGCGTCTCGGCCCGATTCCTTTCTGGCGGGGAACGGTGCGGTGCGTGGACTCGCTTGCGCGCATCTACGGCCGTTGCCAGCCTGTCGCGGCAGATGCCTCTGCCGGCAAGTCCATCGACTTGCGCGGCTAAGGCAATATTCGTCCATTGATCCGTCACCACCAGTACCGAGGCGGGGGCGGAGGGGGAGGAGGGGGCGGTGGCGGCGGCGCATATCCCCATCCCCCGACCCGAGGCGGAGGTGGAGGAGGCGTATATCCCCAGTGCCGCCCTCCATGGTGGTAGTGTCCCGAGCGATAGTGGCCCGGCGTGGGGCCACCCCAATGGCGGCCACCGTGATAATGGCCAACCCCACCGGCAGGGGCATGGGCAAATCCAGGAGCGGCAATGGCCGTGCCGGCGAATGCGATTGCGCCCATGAGGGCCAGAATTGTCTTTGTCGTCTTGTTCATTATTCACCTTCACTTTCCTTTACGTGCAGGTCGCACATACGGGTAAGGAAATGACGACAGGCGAATCTGACGTCGTAATGAAATTATTTTTCGATCACCTATAGAGCCGCCGTCTCAAGCACCTTCACGGCGCGAAAGCCGCCCCAGACGAAGGGACGCCACGGACGGATATTTCGCACCGTCTTCACGACGCGGTCATACCTGTCGTAGAAGGTGGCATCGATCGCGAAACGCATGAAGAAAGTGTGGATGGCGTTGCAGCGCAGAATCAGGAGTCCCCGCCCTGGCGGCAGGCCGCGCCGCCCGATCAGGCCTTTAAGACGGGCCCAGAAGCAGCGCGCCACATCGGCCGTCACGCCGCCGATCTCCACCGTCTCAGGCATCGTCCCCCGTCATGCGAATGCGCATATCATCGTGAAGTTGTCGGCCGCACCGGCGTTCCGCACGGCCGCAGACAGGCTGGTGATGGCAGCTGGCGGCGCGGATGCGCCCTTCAACAGGGAGGCGATCTCGGCGTCCTCCAGCATGTCGTGTACGCCGTCTGAACAGAACAGGAAACGGTCTCCTCGCTTGACATCCGTCTCTGCCAAGTCCGGACGGGCGCGCAGTTCCGTGCCGATGGCGCGAGTGAGAATGTGCGTGAGCGGGTTGCGGCGACTCTGCAGGTCGGCCGCACGCGCGGCGGCATTCTCGGAGAGCGCTCTCCCCAGTTCGTTCCCAACCGTATGGTCGCGCGTGAGCTGCTTCAGCTCGCCGCCTCGCATGCGGTAGATGCGGCTGTCGCCTGCGTAGCAGACGAGCGCCCTTGCGGGATTCGCCACGTCCACCAGCATCAGCGCGATGGTGGCTCCCATCATCCGGTAGCCGTTTTCCCGAGCATACGCGCGTATCCGATCGTTGACGCGCTGAATCTCCTTGACGAGCGCAAACTGCTTGATCTCGTAGGAGGAATCCTTCTCCGCGTCCATCACCCCGGCGAAGGAGTCGCATATCCACCGGCTTGCCAGCGCCCCGCCCTCGCCGCCGCCCATGCCGTCAGACACGCAGAAGAACCCGTCCTCGTCCCTGCACAGCAGACTGTCCTCGTTCGCCTTCCGGACAAAGCCACGATCGGTCACCGTCGCCGACGCGAACGGGAACCTAGGTTTTTCGTTTCTGCCAAACAGGTTGAACATCGGTTTTCAATTATACTACTAGACGGCGACGGATGCAACCTCCCCTTCAGCCAGGCGCGTCGTGAGCCTGTCGCCGGGCCTCACGGCATCCGCGCGTCTAACCACGCGCCCGTCTGCGTCCGTCGTGATCGAGTAGCCGCGCGTCAGCACGGCGTATGGATTGAGCAGGTCAAGCCGCGCCGCCTGCTCGCGCAACGCGCCTTCTGCTCGGTGAAGCGCCGTGGGGATCGGCTGCTCCAGCCGCAGCGTCGCCCGCTGGACGCGCATCTCCATGCGCGCGACCGTCTCCTTCAGCGCTGGCGCAAGGCGGGCAGACGCGTCGCGCAGGCGCCGCTCCGCGCGCACGGCAACGCCCTCCAGCGCCTTGCCGAGCCGCAGCGAAAGGTAGTCGAGCTGCTGGACCTGCCCTTCCGCATGCTGCCGAGGCGCGCGGGAGAGGCGTGCGGCAAGGTCTGCCAGCTGGGCCGCAAGCTCCGCCTTCACCGGAACTGCCCGCTCGGCGGCGATCGAGGGCGTGCCCGCGCGAAGGTCCGCCACGTGGTCGCACAGCGTGGTGTCCGACTCGTGCCCCACCGCGGAGATGACCGGCACGGCTGATTCCGCCACCGCCCGCACCACAGGCTCCTCGTTGAACGCCCACAGGTCCTCCACCGAACCTCCGCCGCGCCCGACGATGAGCACGTCGGGCCGCCAGCCGCTTGTCTGGAAGTACCGGATGCCGCCCACGATCTCGTTTGCGGCGCCGTCACCCTGCACCTTCACTGGGAAGAGACGTATCTCGATGTTCGGGAAGCGGCGCGTGAGCACGTTGCACATGTCGTGGATCACGGCCCCTGCGGAAGACGTGACGATCCCGATGCGGTGAGGAAGCTTCGGCAACGGACGCCGAAGCTCCGGATGGTCGAGCTTGTTCAGGCCCTCCGCCTCCAGCTTCTCCTTTAGCGCGTTGTACTGCGCCATGCGGTCGCCCAGGCCGGAGAGCCGCACGCGCGTCACCTTGAACGAGTACTGTCCGCGCGACATGTTGAGGTCCAGCTCGCCGGCCACCTGCACCTTCAGGCCGTTCAGGGCCCCGTCTCCCTCAGCGAGCTTACCGCGGAAGCCCTCGTCGCATCCGGCCACGCGGAACGAGAACAGCACGCAGGAAATCTGCGCGTCCTTGTCCTTCAGCGTGAAGTAGCGATGCCCCGAGGAGTAGGTCTTGAGGCCGCTCACCTCCCCCTCGATCCACACGCCGGCGAGCTTCGCGTTGTTGGCGAGCAGGTTCTTGCGTATGGAGAGGGTCAGTTTCCCGACGCTGAATATCTTTTCTGGTGCGGCTTCTGCCATGTCGCTACTTCGAGGCGCTGCCGACCTGTCCGCGGAACGGCCCGAGCGGGAGCCCCGCCTCGTTCTTCAGGAATCCGTGCACGCAGCTCCTGCGCATGTAGGCCACGCCGTTCGGCTTCATGCCATCCGGCACCACCAGATCGATAGTCTTGACGTTGGACTTGATGACGCTCTTGACGGCGGCATACACGCCATTGGTCCCCGCCAGCTCGAATCTCGGCTCATACGTCCCCTTCATGCACCAGCCGTCGACATTGTGGAACGAAAGCGTTACGCGCTTCCCGTCGGCGGAAAGAACCGCCTTGTCGAACACGGGCGCGTCGCACTTAAGGTTCTTCTTGCCGTATATCCTGTTCAGCGCGAGCGCCGCAAGTCGCGTGCCGACCGTGCGCTTGTCGCCGGGATGGATGCAGTCGAGCTCGCCGATGTCCGAAAGGATCGCGCAGCCGACGTTGTTGCCGTTGGAGCATCCGAAGCGCTCCATCTCCTCGCGGATCTGCACTTCTCCGGGATCCGCCTCTTCCGTCTTGAAGCCGTAGCCATACGGCGTGATCTGGCAGAGGAAGAACGGCATGTCTGCCACTTCGAAACGCTTGGACCAGCCTGCCCTCAGCGCGGTCAGCATCTCGTAGTACTCCTTCCACCTCCCGCGGTTGGTGCAGCCCTGGTACCAGATCGCGCCCTCGATCCCGTAGGGCGCCAGCGGATAGATCATCGCGTTCCAGCAGGCCCTGGCCTGCTGGTGCAGCGAAGGCTTCCTGCCGGCCTTCTTTGCCTGTGCGACCTGTTCCGGAGTCGCCTCGGTGGCGATCTTGCGCGTGGCGAGCCCCTTGAAGTTCTCGCTCGCGAGATAGCCGTCAGGCGGAATCCACGTCTCGATGCAGCTGCCGCCCCACGCGGACTCGATGACGCCCACGGGTATCTTCAGCGCCTGGTTGAGGCGGACCGCGAAGTGCCAGGCCGCGCCCGAGAACACCATGGCGTCCCTGGCATTCGTCGGGGTGAACGCGAACCACTTGAGCTTGGCGTGATCCTTTTCCTCCGCGCTCCAGCACTGGGGCATGTTCACGCCGCGGACGAGCGGCGCGTCCGTGAGCATGATGTCGTAGTATCCGTTCATCTCGCGTCCGGCGTGCGTGCCGATCCTCGGCTCGGGCCACATCGCGAACGTCATGTTCGACTGTCCGCCGCAGAGCCACACGACGCCAACCAGCACGTCCTTGAGCACGACCTCCTCGTGCGCCGCCCCGTCGGCGGCGATCCGCATCTCGCGCGGATCGCACGACACCTCGAGAGGATCAAGATCGACCCGCCAGCATCCGGCCCCGTCCGCTTTCGCCTGCTTCTTCTGGCCGGCGAACTCCACCGTGACGGCCGCGCCCGGATCCGCCTTGCCCCATACGGGAACCTTCTTGCCGCGCTGCAGCACGCAATGGTCGCTGAACAGCGTCGCCGGCGTCAACGCCGCATGCATCGCAATGGCAGCGATGACGGCTGCAAGTGTCATAAGTTTCTTCATGTCTGATTGTCCTTTGTTTAGGGATGATTCTACAGCACAGACGTCGAATCGTCAACTGGCAATTGGGCTAGGCTCTGGCCGGAGTCTACCGCAAGCACCTGCCCTGTCACGGCATCGGCCCCAAGGAGAAACGCGACAGCGGACGCCACGTCGGACGGTGTCGGACGGCGCGGCAGGAGGATGTCGCCGCCCTTCTCGCGGTTGGCGGGATCCGTCGGCGGCAGGACCGGCCCGGGCGCCACGCCATTGACGCGCAGCGTCGGAGCAAGGCGACGCGCCTGCTCCACGGTAGCCCTTGCCAGCGCCACCTTGCTCTCAGAATAAGGATCCAGCCCCTTCTCCCCAAAAATCTCCCGGCATTCCCGGTGGTCCCGGTGGTCTCGGTGGTCCCGGTGGTCTCGGTGGTCCCGGCTCCCCCCCAAGATACGCGTGTCCAGGAGGTTCACCACGGCGCCTGCGGCGTGACGCGCCGCGAGATGCGCCGCAAGCAGCTCCGCCAGGCGGACCGGCACCGCCACGTTCACAGACCAGAGGGCTTTTGCCTCATCCGGCGGCAGCTCGGCCGCCTTGGAGAACACGGCTGCGTTGTTCACGATCGCACAGAGATCCGGCGCGGCCTCGAGCGCGGCGGCGAAAAGCCGATCTGCGGCCGCATCGCATCTTGAGAAATCCGATGACAGAGGATTCTCCGGATCGCGGGAATGCGACAGCACGTTCCAGCCGCGGGCCGACAGCTCCTCGCAGATCGCGAGTCCGATGCGGCGCGCGCCGCCCGTGACGAGAACGCTCCCCTTCATCGGCCCGCCTACTTCAGCATGAGCGCCGTCAGAAGCTTCGTGAACCGTCCAGGATCGGGGATGGCTGAACCTTCCGCGATCAGCGCCTGGTCGTAGAGCAGCTCCACCGCGTCCTTCAGCTCGTCCCCGGAAAGGCCCTTCATCTTCTCCACAAGCGGATGCGCGGCGTTGATCTCCAGCGTGCGCTTCTCGTGCGGGACGTCCTGCTTCATGGCGCGGAGCATCCGCTCCATCGACGCGCTCATCGCGTGCTCGCCGGCAACCAGGCAGCACGGCGAGTCCGCCAGGCGCGTGGAGACGCGCACGTCGGCCACCTGCTCCTTCAGCTGCTCCTTCACAGCGTCGAGGAAGGGCTTGAGATCGGCGGACGCCTTCTCGTTCGCCTCCTTCTCCGCCTTCTGCTCCTCCTCGCTGCCGAACTGCACGTCGCCCTTCGCTATGTCCACGAGCTTCTTGCCCTCGTACTCGCGGAAGGAATCCACCAGCCACTCGTCAACGGGATCGACGAAGAACAGCACGTCGCAGCCGTGCTTGAGCGCCTGCTCGATCTGCGGCGAGTGGCGCGCCTCCTCCAGGCGCTCGGCGGCGAGGTAGTAGATGTCCTTCTGGTCCTTCGGCATCGCCTTCACGTACTCGTCGAGGGAGAT
>CAMPAF010000164.1 GCA_946631535.1 uncultured Verrucomicrobiota bacterium | reverse complement strand
TGGACACCAAGCCCGTCTCGCTCGCCGACCTCAAGAGCGTCCTCGCCTACTTCGCCAAGGAGATGATGGGGAACGACGGCGCAGGCGTCCGCTTCCGCCCGCACTTCTTCCCCTTCACCGAGCCGAGCGTGGAAGTTGACTTCACTTGCCACGTCTGCAAGGGCAAGGGCTGCAACGTGTGCAAGCAGAGCGGCTGGATCGAGATCGCCGGCGCCGGCATGGTCGATCCGCGCGTGTTTGGCCACGTTGGCTGGGATCCCGCTGAGGTCAGCGGCTACGCGTTCGGCTTCGGCGTAGAGCGCATCGCCATGATCAAGTACGGCATCCCGGACATCCGCTGGCTGTACGAGAACGACCTCCGCTTCCTGCGGCAGCTCGCCTAGTCCCCCTTCGCAATCTGCGGCCTTCCCCTCAGATGAGGTGCCCCATCTTGTCCTTCTTGGTGGCAAGATAGCGAGCGTCATGCTCGTTGGCGGGCACCACGATCGGCACGCGGTCAACTATTTCTATGCCATATCCCGCAAGTCCCTTGATCTTGCAGGGGTTGTTCGTCATGAGCCGGATCTTGCGCACGCCCAGATCCACCAGCATCTGCGCGCCCGCGCCATAGTCGCGCAGGTCTGGCGGGAAGCCGAGCTTCACGTTCGCCTCCACGGTGTCCAGGCCCTTCTCCTGCAGGTGGTACGCGTGCAGCTTGTTCTGGAGACCGATGCCGCGCCCCTCCTGCCGCATGTAGAGCAGCGCGCCGCGCCCCTCCTTCTCGATCATGCGCATGGCAGTGTGCAACTGGTGTCCGCAGTCGCAGCGCTCGGATCCCAGCACGTCGCCGGTGAAGCATTCGGAATGCACGCGCACGAGCGGCGGCTCTCCTTCGGAAAGGTTCCCTTTGATGAGCGCGAGGTGTTCAAGCCCAGACGGTCGCTCGACGTACATCCTCAGTCGGAACTCGCCGTAGTCCGTCGGCAGGTCCACCTCCTCCACGCATTCCACCAGCTTCTCGTTCCGGCGGCGGTATGCGATGAGGTCGGCGATGGTCATGAGCTTCAGGCCGTGCGCCGTGGCGAATGCGCGGATGTCCGGCAGGCGCGCCATCGTCCCGTCGTCCTTCATGATCTCGCAGCAGAGTCCCACTTCCTTCAGGCCCGCGAGGCGGCAGAGGTCCGTCGTCGCCTCGGTGTGTCCGGCCCGCTTCAGTACGCCGCCAGGACGTGCCTGGAGCGGGAACATGTGCCCCGGCCTCCGGAAGTTTTCCGGCTTCGCGCCGTCGCGCACGCAGGCGAGCGCGGTCATCGAGCGCTCCGCCGCCGAGATGCCGGTCGTGGTCTCCACCGAGTCGATCGACACCGTGAAGGCCGTCTGGTGGTTGTCCGTGTTCGTGGCCACCATCTGCGGCAGGTCGAGCCGCTCGCACCAGGCGCACGTCATCGGCATGCAGATGAGACCTTTTGCATACGTGGCCATGAAGTTGACGTTCGCCGTGGTGGCGAATTCCGCCGCGCATATGCAGTCGCCCTCGTTCTCGCGGTCCTCGTCGTCCGTGACGACCACGATCTCGCCGCGCTTCAGCGCGGCCAGGCATTCCTCTACCGAATCGAATTCCATTGTCTTTCCTTGCGTCCGCCGACAACTTCCTTGTCGCCGACGGACAAAGGATGATACCAAATTTCATGCGCACTGGCTAGCGACCAGGCGAAAATCTGGCGTCAAGGTTACCTAAAGATCATAATGGTGCCGCCGAGCGGCGCGAAGAGTAGATCTTCCGGAGCATATGCGACCGTGCTCACGCGCCACATGTCCATGGTGGCGGAAAGCGGATGGACCGTCGAGCCGAGTGTGAAGTCGCCGCCGCGGCTGTAGTCGACGGACGTGGGCCGGTAGAAGTTCTTCACCGTGCCGACCTGCTTCCCTTCCACGTAGAGCGTCCAGGAACCCTCGCCGTCGTTCGCGTCGTAGGCGATGGCCACGTGCGCCTCCCGGAGGCGCGTAGAGACACTTCTCCTTTCCCGTCATCTGAAAATCACCATCGTGCCGTTGGGCCGCGCATGCATGAACGCGCTCGGCGGCAGCACGCCGACCGAACAGCGCAGTTCGTCTACCCATCCCGTAAAGTCGTTGTTCGCGCCAATCGTGAAGCCGCAGTCGCCTTGCGGCAACAGCATCGTCCCAGACACCGTCCTCCTGCCATAACTCACATAGTCACGCCAAAGCTCGGTCACAGTGTTCGTCGTGGCGCCGCCGTCCGTCACTTCCGATGCAAAAGTGACCGCCCAGTGGTGCCATTTGCCGTCTGCAAAACTCGTCGGCAACGTATCGTAAACGATGCCACCACCCGTACCTACGGTCGTCGAGAAATTGCAGCCGATCCGTGTGTCGTATCCCGGATAGAGAAAGAGCATCCACCGCGGATAGGGATCCCGTCCCTCGAATATGGTGGACGACTGGTTTTGCCGCAGAAAGCCCACGCCTTGCTGGGCCACCGTGATCTTCGCGAAACACTCGACGGTGAATGACGGCACCTCCAGCGCGACCATGCGCGGGAACTGCACCTGGCTTCCATCCATCCGCAGTGAATATGTGTTCGACCGCACATCCGTTCCATCTTCGCCGTCCAAGATGACGTCACCCGGCGTCGCACGGTCAAACGTCGGCACGTTGCCGCCCTCGCGCGCCACGCCCTCGCCGTCATCGGCAAGCGACGGATACGGCGCCACCGCGTAGTTGTTCTCGAACGCAACATGTACGAGCGTCGCGGGACGCGTGGGTACGGAATGCGACGTCAGGAATTCGCACGGCCGGAGCGCACGCCGCGTGATGCGTACCTCGTCCATCCAGCCGGGGAAATATTGGAGATATGTCCCACTAATCTACCGTCCAACATAGAGACAAGAGTTGGCAATGTTCGTGCAAGGCGTAACGGTCGCATGCGACTGGTAGGCATAATCGATGTAGAGCGTTGCCGTTCCGGCGGCCTTATTGACGACGTATGCCAGATGGTGCCATTCACCGTCATCGACGCGTGCCACGCTGTACGTAGTCTGCATGGTGTCCCAATCGCCATCCTTCGGAAACGTCCGCGACCATATCTTCCCGACATTCTTACCGCTGTCGGAGATAAAGACCTTCACGCCGGGTTCGCAGAAGAACACCCACGTGTCGTTCGGCTGGATCGCGCCCGGCGTCTTGAAGAAGCACTCGAGCGTGCAACTCTCCGCAAAAAGCATGGCGTTCGTGTCGTTGATTCGAAGATGGGTGCCGACGCGCGCACCATTCGTAGGCGTGAAGATGGCCGCTACGTTCGCGACCATGTTCGTGGAGCCGATGCCGTCGCGGAAGGCTTCGGCCGGCTTCACGGACGCAGACGCCAGGCTATCCGGCACGTTCGTCGCCGCCACGAACCTCGCCGTATACGGCGCATTCGTCACGGCGTTCATGTCGATGCCACCTGCACCGAGCGCCGTGCCGGCCATCGTGAACGGCACGTGGACAACGGTCTTCGAGTCAACCATGGAGCGAGGCGCCTCATGTACGCGCAGAAACGACGACGGGGGAAGCGCAACGTCGGAGATGCGTATTTCAAGGATATCGCCGGGGAACGTGCGATTGCTTGTTCCGTTGTTCGCGGCAACCGTCATGGCTTTCGTGAAGGTCGCAAGCCGCTTTCCGGCCCATGTTGTCTTCCTCGATATGTTGTCATAGTCGAGATAGAGGCACGCAATCCCGTCCGCATCGAACGTGAACGCCGCATGGTGCCATTGCCCGGACGAGTAGGTGGAAAGTTGGAAACTTGCACTAGTCTGGTTCGCGCCGTCTTGATCACACACCTCAAAGCGTGCCGACAGCTTGCCCGTCCACCCCGCCGCCGACAACAGCCAACCTTCGCGAGAGGCATTAACCCCCTCCTGCATCACAAGCGGCGCCATGCTCCAAGACAGCATGTCTCCTGGCGAAAAGCGGTAGATCACCTCTACCGTGATGTTCGTCAATTCGAGGCCGTTGAGCAGTCGCAACATGCCGCCCGGACTGTTGGCCGTACCGACCGGCACTTCGTCAAGACCGAAATGGAGCGCGTTCCCGCGCGCATGAAACTCGCCTGTCACGGGATCATACACGCCCAAGGTGCCGCCCAGCCCCGCCGTGCCGACCGGCATCAGAGACGCGGTCGTGCCGCGCTGCGTGCCAGACAAGGAGTGGCATGTCAGCTGGTTGTTTCCGGGATCGGCAAGGTTGTCGATCAACGTGGACGCCGTGGTCTTCTCTCCCACGGCAAAACCATCTAGCCGATACCAAAGTACCGTCTTGGACTGTGCGGACAGGGACAGCAGCGCCAGCGCGCCCACGAGCATTTTAAGCGGCTTCATCGTCTCTTTCCTCTCTTCCTTAAGCGAACTTGCCGGTATTCTACCACAATCCGGCACGCGCGGCCGAATGGTCTAGACCACTTTTTTAGGCGGGGTGGCTATTGCAAATGCCCCACAATCATGGCCGGATGCACCCAATCGGGCAGATGACGATTCCATCCTCCTTGCGACGGTAGGCGAAATCCCCGTGCGCGACAAGTACCGCAAATGACAGCTGAAACATGCGCAGATGTCAACCGTTAGGTAATTTGGCGGTTTTTCATTAGGTAATTTGGCGGTTTTTCGTTAGGTAATTTGGCGGTTTTTCGTTAGGTAATTTGGCGGTCATTTGCGCGGCGACGTGGAGTCCCGCGTGACGAGCGGGGCGCTGAGGAGGATCGTGCGCGGCGTGCGGTCGGGCTCGGCCGAACGCGCGAGCAGGGACTCGAACGCGGCGCGCGCGATCTCGGCGCAGGGCTGGCGGACGGTCGTGAGCGGCGGCGAGACGAGCGTCGCGTACTTCACGTCGTCGAAGCCCGTCAGCAGGATGTCGTTCGGCACGGAGACGCCCAGCCCGCCGAGCGTCTTCAGCACCTGCGCGGCGTAGGCGTCGTACCCGCACGCGAGCGCGTCGAGGTGATGACGCTTCAGCGCCCTGCGGAGCGCCGCCGCATTGTCGGGCTCCATCTGCAAGACGTTGCAGTCCATGCGGCTGCGCACGCCCTCGTAGCGAAGCTGGTTGCTGGGCGGCGCGTATGGGCGCGTGAGGAAAAGGCAGCGGCGCGCACCTTGCGCGAGCAGGTGTTCGGCGAGCGCCTGCCCGCAGCGGAAGTTGTCCACGCCGACCACGTCCGCCGCGCCTAGACCGTCCGGCCAGCCGCTGTCCAGCAACACCACGGGGACGTTGGCCGCCGCGAAGAGGTCGCGCATCTCGGCGTTGAGCGCCGCCGCGTTCTCCATGAAGCCGATCGGCTGGAGGATCACGCCGCTCACGCGCTGCGCCACGAAGTCGCGCGCGAAGCGGCGCGCCTGCTCCGCGCGGGCCGTGTAGTCGAGAGCGGACACGTCGCCGAACAGCAGCTCCAGGCCGCGCGCGCGGCACAGGCGGCCGATCTCCGAGCAGATGGGCGCGAAGATTTCCGCGTAGGAGAGCACGATGAGGCCGATGCGCCCCGGCACCTGGCGCGCCCGCTTCGAGGGGAACGTGCCCTTCCCCACCTGGCGCACCACCAGACCCTCCGCCTGGAGCTCGGCGAGCGCGCGGCGCACCGTCTCGCGCGCCGCGTCGAAACGGCGCATCAGCGCGCGTTCGCTGGGAAGCGCGCGCGTGCCCTGCAGCTCCCTCCGCAGGGCCTCGCAGATCTTCTTGGCCTTCGTGTTCTCGTTGGACATGTCATGTGCCCCCTAGCGATATGATCCACAACTCTTTTCAACGGCGCAAATTGCCGTGCTCGGAAATCCACTTCTGCGCGGCGACGACAGCAGGATACGGCCTGTTGCAGATCGACGAGCAGAGGAACACGAAACCTTCCAGCGTACCGTCCTTCCAGCCGTCCAGGGCAAACTTCAGCTGCATCTCCATCAGCTCCAGCGGCATCTCCTTGTGACTTCCGAAATCCCAAAGATAGATTCCAAGGTAGATCGGCTTGCCGGGCGCGAGCTTGCGCAGTTTCGCGAGATGCGCGGGTATGCCAGGGATGTTCTTCGCCTTCCAAGTCCAGTAGGTGATGGCATCAACGAGATCGAGCGACGGCTTCAGGTCGCCCGGATTCTCCCGGTTGTCGAGAAGTTCGTCGTACGTCACGACGCGCAACTCCAACGGCCGCGGGTACGCGGAAAGGCGCTTGCGCAGTTCGACGAGCTGCTCGTACGGGAAGCGCGTCGGACACGACAACGCGGATCCCGTGGCCGTCTGCACGGTCACGGACTTCCCTCTCGCGATGAAGAAATCGTCAAGGTCGAAACCCGTCACGTTCGGCATCTCGTCCGCGGCCGCGAAACACCAGTCCGCCAGCGCGTCGTACGTGTAGTTCTTCTCCGTCTTGTTTCCGCTGATCGGCCACGTGACGCGCTTCAGCGGCTTCAGCGAATCGCGGAAGGACTTGTCCGGCTTGTCCCAGCGGATCGCGTTCAGGTTGTGGATGCCGACGTCCCGCGCCGCGTCGGCCATGTGGTAGTACGAACGGGCGACGTCAAGCAACCAGCCGTTGTTCGCGCCGTCCACCTGGCCTGTCTCGTGTCCCCACAGCCAGCAATGGTCCCGCAGCTCGTCGGCATACTTCGGGACGCCGCCGCACGCGCAAGACGCCGCTGCGCACGCGGCGAGCGCGAAAATGATCAGAAACGTTCTGGACAAAGTACCTTCTTTCATTAATTCCTTTCTCTGGGCAACACGTCTCTTATTATAGCCGAACTCCTCACCCACCGCCATTACTTCTTTCGGTCAGAGTTTTTCATGGGCGCATCTGCGTTTTTTCCCCATGCGTTTTGAGATTGGAAACAACCAGAACAACTGGTAAAAACAACTTTGA
>CAMPAF010000163.1 GCA_946631535.1 uncultured Verrucomicrobiota bacterium | reverse complement strand
CGGCGCGTGGGGAAGCTGCGGCACGATCACGATCAATGGCGGCGTCGTGACCGCGAATCTGGCAAGCGGCGCGCACTGCGCGGCGATCGGCGGATCGGCGAACCACCAGTGGACGGGCATCCCGTCGGTGGGCAAGATTACCATCAACGGCGGCACGGTGACGGCCACGAGCGGCAGCAGCGGCGGCGCCGCGATCGGCAGCGGGCACGAAACCGCGGACGGCCTTACGCCCGCAATCGAGATAGAGATCAACGGCGGCACCGTGAGGGCGACGACCGGCCAGGGGATAAACGGCGACTTCGGCGCTGCGGTGATCGGTGGCGGGCGCAAGAACGAAAACGTGCGCGTGACGATATCCACCAAGGCGACCGTTTACACGTCCTATTCCGCTTCCGGCCCCGGTCAGAGCGCCTACACCGACATCGGCAGTCCTGTGCCCGGCGTGGCAGGCGCGGTGAAGATCGTGGCCGAACCGGGAACGGAGGGACGCGTGTTCCTTACAACGTCCTATCTCGACATCTTCGACACGCCGCGCTACTTCCACATCGGCTTCGACGAGGAGACGCATAACCACCAGCGCAAGCACTCCATCTCCATCGTGCGGCAGGGCGAGCTGTGGTGGCACGACTTCCTCTTCATCGTCAGGGAGGTCGAGAAGCGGGGCGTGCGCGCCTGGTGCTGGAGCGACAAGATCTGGCACGTGAAGGACGAGTTCCTCAACCGCATGCCCAAGAGCGTGCTGCAGTCGAACTGGTACTACGGACGCAATTTTGACCTGAACCGGCCTCTGAGGGGGGATCGCCAATGCAACGAGCCGAACGCCTACATCGAGCTGGAGAAGGCCGGGTTCGACCAGGTGCCCACGCCGTCCAACTGGAGCGTGGACGACAGCGTCTCGTCCACGGTGGCGTTCGCCCGGCAGCACATCTCGCCCCAGCGCCTGAAGGGCTTCTTGGCCGCGCCGTGGGTGAAGACGCTCCCGCAGTTCGAGAAGCTCCACGAGGAGCAGGTCGACCAGATGGCGTCGGCGAAGCTCCAGATGTGAGCGGAAGGTCGCAGACGTGCAATTTTGGGAGGGCCGCCGCCAAGATGGCGGCTCTCCATACGGGAGGGCCGCAACTTGTTGCGGCCGCAGGTTCGTTTTTCGGCTTGCGGGGAAGGGCGGGGTGTGGTATGATACCGCCATGTTCAAGTTTGGGAAAGGACAGAGGACAGAAGACGGAAGACAAAGGATGTCCCCACAATCCTTTGTCTTTTGTCCTTCGTCCTTTGTCCTCCAACGCGTGCGAAAGGAAAAGCCCATGAATAAGCTCATAGTTTGCAGTGCGATGATGGCCGCCGTTGCGGCGTTTGCCGGGAGCGCGGAGCCGGACGGCACCGACTTCGTGGTGACGGCCGGCGCGGGCGAGTCGTTCACGAACAGCACGGCCATCGGCAACTACGCGCGGCTCGTGAAACGCGGCGCGGGCGAGGTGGTGCTGACGGCCGCCACGACGGCGTTCGCGGGCGAGGTGCTGGTGGAGGAGGGCACGCTCGCCATCACGGACCTCAAGGCCGTTGGCGCGTCCACTCCCGTCACCGTGGAGAGCGGGGCCACGTTCTACTTCAAGACTCCGCACTCGACGAGCCAGACCCTGGCCCGCTTCACGACGCATGTGGTCACGATCTCGGGCGACGGCGTGGACGACAAGGGCGCGATTCGTTTCCTTCCGCCTGACGGCGCTGGTTACGACGACAGCCTGCTGGGCGTAGTCAACCTCGCGGCCGACGCGACGATCGAGTGCGACTACCGCTGGGGGGTCCACGGCAGCAACAGCGGCAAGATCAATCTCAACGGCCACACGCTCCGGCGCATCTGGAACAACTCCGCTCGGTCGGGCGACCAGTGGATGATCAACAACGCCACGGTGACCGGCAACGGCGGCACGATCGAGGCGAACAAGGGGCGCATCACGTTCCAGGGCAACGTGAAATGTTCGGCGGACACGACGTTCGTCTCGACGAATTCGAGTAACTATCTTCTCTGGGGCGTGAGCGGGGTCATCCCCTCGACGTTCAAGTTCTTTCCCGGGCAGTATCTCTATGCCTTCTCCGGCACGGCCGCGAGCGTCAACCACATTTCCGGACCGGTCTACCTGCTGAACCATGCAGGTTCCGTCGCTGGCGGCGAGGTGACGGTCGAGGTCAGCAACAACAACGTTCTGCATCTGGACGGGCCGTTCACGGGTGAGGCGGGGACAAGCTCGACGACGGGGACGACATACAGCAGGAAAGGCACCGGCCGCATGTTCCTGAACGGCGACGTGGACATGACCCGCAACACGTATCACTGGAGCGGCGGCCTGACGGCGATGACGAGCACGGCGTCGCGCGTGTACAGGAACGGCTTCATCGTCAACGAGTGGTCGGAGGTGCTGGTCGCCGGCGGACATACGCAAATCAACTGGATCCGTATCGGCAATGGCGGGAACAAGGGTCTCTTCCGCCAGACGGGCGGCGTCTTGGGCGTGTGGGGCAACACGTTCGACGGCGAGAGCAAAAACAGCATCGGCCACTGGGTGATGACGGGCGGAGAGGCGTACGTGAGCAACTCGTTCTACGTGGCCGCCAACACAAACAGCTTCGGCGGGTTCCGGCAGACGGGCGGCCTGTTCAAGTTCGGTCCGAGCGACGCCCTGTTCGTGGGGCGCGCCGGAACCGCCGTGTACCACCAGAGCGGCGGCACGAACATCACGCGCGTCGCAGGCGTCGGGCAGACCGCGCGCTTCACGATGAGTCCTTGGGGCGGCATCTCCGACGCTACGGTGTCCGGCGAGGGCACGCTGCTCGACACGGAGACGCTGTCCCTCGGCGGCAACGGCCATCTCTCCACCAACACGTTCACCCTGCGCGACGGCGCGACGCTGAAGGCCACGCGCCTGATCCGGCGCGAAAACGCGCTCGCCGGGACGCTGGCCTGCTTCAACGCCGACGGCGGTACCATCATGCCCGTCTTCGGGCACGGATGGAGCGGAATCGGCGCGGGGGACGCGAGGTTCTACTCGCGGAATCCCGACCACTTCACGATCTGGCGGAAGGGGTTGACGATCGACACGTCCGAGAGCTCCAACGAATCCGGCGGCCAGCCGTCCGGCGTGGCCGCGAGCTACATGCCGATGGCGTTCGAGGCGCCGACGGGCAAGGGCGTGGAGACGGTCTCCCTGCCGACGGACGCTGGCTTCATCGCGACCAACTACCACGGCATCGCGCGCGTCGTGTTCGAGAGCGCGACGGGCTACGGCGCGACGGCCTACGCGGAATTCGACCATGCCGCGCACAAGGTCACGCACATCGTCGTCACCTCGCGCGGCTGCAACTACGGCGACGACACGAGGGCGTACCTCGAGAACCCCACCCGGTCGGCGCGCTACGCCTGCGCGCTCACGCTCACGAGCAACGAGGGCCAATGCGGCGAGCTGGTGAAGCGCGGCGCGCAGATTTTGTACCTCTACGCCACGAACACGATCACGGGCGGCATCGCCGTGGAGTCGGGGACGCTCTACGCGGTGACGACCGGCGTGGTGCCGTACAACACGCCCGTCCGCGTGGAGTCGGGCGCGACGCTGCAGTTCTCCGTCAACCGCCCGGCCGTCCTCTCCACGTTCACGGGCGCGGGCAACGTGACGGGCTGCGACGTCACGGTGACGAACGCGGTGCGCGCCACGTGCGCGGAGCTGTTCGCGAACAAGCACGCGACGTTCGGGAACGCGCTGACGTTCTCGGAAGGGGCCGTGTTTGAGATCACGGACCCGGAGAACCTTGAGGCCTACAAGAGCCACGGTTCCGTGAGGGCGTTCACGGCCCAGACGGTCAACGGCATGCCGACCTTGCGCATCCCGGACGCCTACACGGGCTCGACGAAGTGGGCGCTCTTCAAGAGCGGCGCGGGTTCCTACAACTTCGGTCCGGTCATCGGCACGATGCTGCTGCTGAAGTAGAGGAAGGTTATTGTGGAAAAGGACAGAGGACAGAAGACGGAGGACAAAGGATGGAACCACAATCCTTTGTCGTTTGTCCTTCGTCCTTTGTCCTCAAACAAGAGTAGAAAGGTAAGCGAATGAAAAAGCTCTTATTTTGCCTCACGATTCTGGCCGCCGCGGCGGCGTTTGCCGGGAGCGCGGAGCCCGACGGCACCGACTTCGTCGTGACGGCCGACGCCGGCGAGACCTACACGATCGGCACGGCCATCGGCAATTATGCGCGGCTCGTGAAGAAGGGCGACGGCGAGGTGGTGCTCACCGCCGCCACGACGGCGTTCGCGGGCGATGTGGTGATCGAGACGGGCACGCTCACGATCTCCAACAAGACCGCCGTCGGCTCGAGCGCCCCCATCGAGGTCAAGAGCGGCGCGACGCTCTGGCTGAAGGTGCCCGGCACGGGGCAGAGTTCCTCGCCGGCTTTCCCCCATGACGTGACCATCGCCGGCAAGGGCGTGGGTGGCAACGGCGCGTTGCGCTTCACCAATACGGGTTCTTCCTATGGCGACAGTCTTTTGAACAAGCTGACCCTCTCGGACGACGCGACGATCGACGTGTCGTCGCGGTGGGGAATGTTTGGCGGCAAGGTCGTTGAGCTCAATGGCCACACCCTGACGCGTATCGGCAAAGACAATTGGATGATGTTCGGCATATTGCAGTCCACGGGCGGTCCGGGCGAGGTGAACAACGCCTATGGATTGCTCACGTTCCAGAACTCGCCCGTCATTGAAGAGAACGTGACGGTGGTCGTCACCAATCTCGACTCCAGCAGCTACATCGGCCTTTGGGGCGCCTCGATGGGCAGCAGCAAAGGCACCATCAAGGTGTATAACGGGCGCAGCATCCAGGCGCAGAGCGGCGCTGCTCAGACAAGCAACCATATCGGGCCGCTGCATCTCGCCGGGAACACCGCGACGGTGACGCTGACTCCCCAGTACAACTCGGCCGCCCGCGCAATGTCCGTAGACGGGGCCGTGACGAGTGACAGCGGCGTCGGGTTGACTGTTAATGGCAAGGGGAGCGTCTGGTTCAACAACGACGTGACGGTCAGCGGCAAATCATACATCACCGGTGGCGGGAGCGTCTGGTTTAACAAAGACGTGACGGTCAACGACAACTTATACATCCAAGGCGGCTGCAACATCTATTTTTGCGGCGCAAACTCCGCCCGGAACGTGAAGTTGGTCATGCAAAGCGGTTCGACGGCGACGCAAGAGGACGGCAACACATACGTGCGGATGCTGCGCATCGCCAACGGCGGGGCGACCAGCGGCGCGTTCCGGCAGCTCGGGGGCGTGTTCGCGGTTACAAGTGGCGACAACGGGCGCATCGGCGAAGGATCCGGCTCGCGGGGCTACTACACGCTCGAAGGCGGCGAGTTCCACGCGAGCAACACCACGTTCATCGCGGAAAAGCCCGGCAGCTTCGGCGCGTTCCGGCAGACGGGCGGCCTCTTCGAGTTGAAGAACTCCAGTTATTCGGGTTCTTTTCACATGGGCTATGGCGGGGATGCGATGTTTGTGCAGACGGGCGGCACGAACGACACGCTCGTGCGGGCCACCGTGCAGGACGGCGGCTTCCAAATGGGCACGAACGGCCTGAGCGTGGCGACAATCTCCGGCACGGGAACGCTCGTCCGCACGTCGCTTCTCCAGATGGGTGCGGCAAGAAGCGTCTGCACGAACATCCTGAACATCAAGGATGGCGCGGTGGCGAAGGCCAATCGGTTCAGAAAGCATGAAAGTTCGGCAGCGGGAACGCTTGCGTGCGTGAACGTGGACGGCGGTACGCTGATGCCGACTTATGCATGGGGCTGGACCGCGGCCGGCGGCGACGTCTACGCGCGCAGCCCTGACCATTTCGTTGTGTGGAAAAAGGGCTTGGTGTTTGACACGTCCGAGAACGCGGCCAATTCCGGCACGGGGAGCACGGATATCCCGTTCTGGTTCGAGTCGCCCACGGGCAAGGGCGTGGAGAGCGTGGCGCTGCCGACGGACAGCGCCTTTGCGTCGGCAAAGTACATCGGCGTCGCGCGCGTCGTGTTCGAGGACGCGACGGGCTGGGGCGCGAGCGCGTATGCGGAGTACGACTTCGCCACGAAGAAGCTTTCGAAGATCGTCGTCACCTCGCGCGGCTGCGACTACTCGGACGGAACGAAGGCGTATCTGGAGAGCCCCGACCGCACGACACGCTACGAATGCGCGCTCACGCTCTCCAGCAACGAGGGAATGTGCGGCGAGTTCGTCAAGCGCGGCGCGCCGACGCTGGAGCTGCACGCCACGAACACGATCACGGGCGGCATCGCGGTGGAGAGCGGGGCGCTGAATGCCTGCACGGGCGGCGTCATTCCGTCCAACACGCCCGTGCGCGTGGAGTCGGGCGCGACGCTCAATCTCTACAACAAGGGCAACATCACGGTCTCCACCTTCACGGGCGCGGGACAGGTGATCAACGGCGCGGTGACGGTGACGAACGCGGTACGCGCCACGTGCGCGGAGCTGTTCGCGGGGAAGCACGCGACGTTCGCGGGCAACCTGACGTTCGCGCCGGGCGCGGCGTTCACGATCACGGACCCGGAGAACCTGGCGGCGTACGCGCACAGCGCGTCGGCCACGGCGTTCACGGCGGCGTCGGTGAACGGCACGCCGACGCTGGCGTTCGAGGGGGATGCGCCCCAGGGCGTCAAGTGGTCGCTCTTCAAGAAGAGCGCCACGACCTACAACTTCGGCCCGGTCACCGGCACGATGCTGCTGCTGAAGTAGAGGAAGGGAAGCCCATGTCAAAGCTCATTTCCTGCATCGCGATTCTGGCCGCCGTGGCAACGTTCGCCGAGGTCATCCCGTCCTACGACGTGATCGTGGCGGGCGGCGGGCCGGCCGGCATCGGCGCGGG
>CAMPAF010000162.1 GCA_946631535.1 uncultured Verrucomicrobiota bacterium | reverse complement strand
GCGGACACGCTCACGTGGAGCGGCGGCGACGGCACGTGGGACGCCACGAGCCTCAACTGGAACAACGGCACGACGGCCTGGATCCCCGGCTCGACGGCCGTGTTCGCGGACGACGGCTGCACCGTGACCGTGTCCGGCGAGGTGGACGTAGGTGGCCTCACGTTCAACGGGAACGGCGTCACCATCAAAGGCGCGCCGGGCGCGTCCATCACGAACAGCGCCGACGCCGTCTACTTCAGCCTGACGGTGGCCGAGGGCCTGACGGCCACGAGCAGCGTGCCGCTGCGCATGGAGGGCGCCACGTTCCGCAAGTACGGCCTCGGGACGCTCGTCCTCGGCGCGACGAACGTGTTCCGGACGGCCTATACCAATGTTCTCAGCGACTCGGGGGTGTACGAGGGCATTCTCAGGCTCACGCCGAACAACGTGCAGGCGCTTGGCCGGAAGGACGTCACCGTCAAGCCCGGTGCGACGCTCGACGTCAACGGCTGCAGCCTCGCCGGCGGCGGCCTTCCAATGCTCCATCCATACGGAACGGGCTACAAGGGCATGGGGGCTGTCGCCAACACGGGCCCGGGGCTCGTCAACAGGTCGTTCGGCAACGTGAACTTGGACAGCGCCGACTCTTTGTTCTGCGGCCCCCATCGCGTCGACGTCGGCACGATCAACCTGCTGAACCACAACCTGTCCGTTTCCAACATCCTCGACCAGCTCTGCGTGAGCACGTTGAATTTCAAGGGGACGGAGAAGGTGTACCTCCTCCCGAGCGCGATGTACACGGTCCTAGCCGCAGGCGGCGGCGGCGCGTCCGGCAACAAGGGCCAGTTCGTCCTGAGAGGCGGCACGCTGAACTTGTGGGACACGAAGACGATGCCCACCGCCGTGCTCGTCGAGAAGCCGTCCACGCTCAACGAAGGCAACAATGTCGCGAGCGCGATCGGGACGTTCTCCGGCGTGCTGACGTTGCAGACGAACGTCACGGTCAACGCGAACGCAAAGAACGGCCAGGCCTCTACGGTCGTGCTGGCTGGCCCGATGAGGGGGGCTGGGCGGATCCGCCTGAACGAGGGACATCTGCGCATCACTTCCACCGACAACACGTGGAGCGGCCAGCTGGCCGTGGCGAGCGGCCAGAACCACCGTTATCTGCAGATCGGCGCGCGGAAGGGCACCACGGGCACGCTCGGCAACATCAAGTCGCTCTACGGCGAGGCGACCAGCTCCTACTTCGTCTACGAGCGGGCGGACACGTATACGCTCGCCAACTGCGCCGTCACGAACGGCACCTTCCTGATGTTCGACGGCGGCACGCTCGTGTTCGACCACTGCACCATGACGAACACGGTCCCGGTTTACGGCGCGGCAGGCGGCGTCACGTTCCGCAACACGCGGGTGGACGCGCCCGGGCGCGGTTTCTGCGTGGGCACGCGCTACACGAACCTCGACCGTCCGCTTGCGACCAACACGTACCATGTCGTCACCATCGAGGAGGGAAGCGACCTCACGTGCAGCGTCTTCGAGGGCGGCAACGGACCCAACGTCACGAACGCGAACGGCTCGGCGGTCGGCTTCATGACGGGCATCGTCTACCAGACGGGCGGACGGCTGCGGACGGTGAGTTACGTCGACGAAGGCGGCGGCAACTGCGGCTTCCATTTCGGGCACTGGCCGCAGGCGCGCAGCTTCTACAACCTCTCGGGCGGCAGCATCGTCGTCGACAACGGCAGGAAGCTTGCCATCGCCGTGGACGGCGAGGGCACGCTGAACCAGACGGGCGGCGAGATCTTCTGCAAGACGTTCGACCTCAACTGTCGTACGGGTACGAGCGGACACGGCACGTACAACATGGAGGGCGGCGAGCTGAACGTGGGCGCGGGCGGCATCATCACGGGCAACGGCACGAACGCGAACGAGCCCTACTCCTGCTCGCTGCGCGGCGGCACGATCCGCGCGACGGAGAACACGATCTTCAAGGTGAACGCCACGCTCACCTCCACGAACGGCACGAACAACGTGACGTTCGACACGGCGGGCTTCGACCTCGCCGTCAGCAAGACGCTGAGCGGCACGGGCGGCCTCACGAAGGCCGGCGCGGGCACGATGACCGTCAGCGTGGCCGCCATCTACACGGGCGCGACGCGCCTCCTCGGCGGTACGCTCGCCTTCACGGGCGCGTATCCCGGCGGCGAGCTGGAGATCTCCTCCGCCACGCAGGGCGGCACGGCGGCGCCGCTCCTTTCCGCGCATCCGTTCGCGTTCGCCTCGGGGAAGGCGAAGCTGCGCGTGACGGGGGCGGAGTTGCTGAATCAGCAGACGTATGGCCCGATGAAGACCGTCGTGGAGTCCACCGCGCCGATCGCTGCGGTGCCGGAGCTCGAGCTCGTGGCGAGCGACGGGACGCTCCTGCCGAACGACGGCAAGTGGAGGATCATCCTCACGGACGGCGGCCGCAAGCTGAAGTTCGGCGCGATGCGAGGTACGCAGATACTGGTGAAGTGATGGTGAGAATTGAAAAAGAAAACTCGAGACCATGAAAAAGAGACCGAATGTCGCATGTGTTCTTGCCGCGATGGCAATTGTCGGGATGTCGGCGAATGCCGCCGAGAAGACGATGAGAATCCTTCGTTCCGCCACGACGACGAACGACACTTGGGTGGCGGAGATCGGCGGACTGGACGAAGGCGACACGCTCGTGTTCGACACGAGCGACCTGGACGTTGGCGGCGGCTATCCCGTTTCGTTCGGCGACGTCACCACGCCACGCCTTGCTGGGATTCGATTTACGGGGAATCCCTGCGGACTCAACCTGAGCCACATCGCGTTCAAGCTCGCCGACGGGTCGGAAATCGACATCGGTGCGAGCTTCCGCGTCGTCATCAAGAACACCTCCATCAACTCAGGCGAGACGACGCCCGCGCGAATCCGCAAGACAGGTGCGGGATTCCTTCAGTTGGAATCGACCGCGAACGGCGCGCTGCGCTGGACGCTTGAGGATGGTATTACGATGGTGGATTCCGACGCGGCGTTTGGTATCGTTCCTTCTGCCTACGAGGCCGACGCGATCATCATGTCGGGTGGCGTCCTTTGCACGGACTCGTTCAGCTCCGGTGGAGACCTGACGTTCTCGTCGAACCGTGGCATCACGGTGTCGTCCGGTGCGACGGCTGTTTTTGGTCTGCGGCGGCAAGGTGCTTCCATGTATCTGCCGAAAATCACAGGCGACGGCAATGTGACGCTGTACGGATCGGGGACTTCGGGTGTGTATGGATTTACGACTGCCTGCGATTATTCGGGCACGACCGTGATAGGCGGGGGGCAGAGCGGCGTAATCGCTGTCGTCGTGTGCGCGGCCGACGACGTGCTGCCGTCCAGCACGACGATCCGCAGCAATACGGACTACGCCACGCTCGATCTCAATGGTACGTCTCAGCGCGTGGCGGCGGTCAACGACAACGGAGTATCCGCGCTTGCGTTGACGGTCAGTAACGGGACTCTCTCGTTCGGCCTGTCGGCGACGACGACGACAGTGGCGAACGTCTCGCTCGCTGACGGCGCCGTGCTGCGGCTCGCGGAGGGTGCGCTGGACGTGACCGGTGCGGCAATCTCCGTGACCGTTGCGGCTGGAACCGAACTTGTCGTAGGAGCCGGAGCAGATGGTTTTGCCGGCGACGTCGTGCTGGAAGGCAACGCGACGCTTTCCGCCTCCGGCCACCTCGCGTTCGGCAGCACGGTGTCGCGCGCGACGGGCGCTCCGGACGCAGTCCTTTCCGTCTCGGCGGCGGGTACGTTCACGTACGGCCTCGCAGACAACGTGCTGCGCACGGTCACGACGGGAACGTTCGCGGCCCTGTCGCCCGCGCCGACCGTACTGGACGGCCTGATCTGGAGCGACATCGACCTTTCGGGCTACGCGAAGGGGTCGGCGTTCGTGCCGTACGGGCCGATGGCGAATGCGCAGACGACGATCGACGGCACGGCGGTGGGCTATTCGGGGACGGGTCTGGACGACGGTGCGGCCGTGACGGTGTCGAACGGCGGATCCGTCACGATCTCGGCGGAAGGCGATGTTGCGGTCAGTCGTTCGTTCACGCTTGACGCGACTTCCTCGCTGGCGCTTGCGGGCAACGGGCGCGTTACGATGTCCGGCACGGTCACGGGCGGCACGGTGACGGTGGCCGATGGCACGGAGGTCTACGTGGCGGCCGGCCAGACGCTGACGCTGGCGAGCGTGGTGAACGGCACGCTGACGAAGACGGGCGGTGGCGAGCTGACGATCTCGGGCGCGGGCGGCGGCACGTGCGCGCTCGTCGTGAACGAGGGGACTGTGCGCCTCGGTGCATCCGATGCGGCCGTGGCGAACGTCACGGTGGCGGAGGGCGCGACGCTCGCGCTCGACGCTGACGAACAGATCGCCAACGCGGGCAAAATCATTCTCTACGGCACGCTCGACCTGAACGGCCATGCTGAGACGGTGGCCTCCTGCAGCAACAGGCGAAAGGATCTTCGCACGGACATGGCGGCGCAGATCGTCAACACCTCCGCTTCTGATTCCTCGCTCGTGACAACGGGCACGAGCTACTTCTACGGGCGGGCGGTCGAGACGGCCGGACGAATATCGCTGTCGTTCGTGTCAAGCGGACGAGACCGCTCCATCATCGGTGGCGCGCCGGATGCGTTCGCGGTCAGTTCAATCACGTCGTCGTACGACGGCCTCATGATGTACAACCAGCACCAGACGTTCACCTTCCGGTTCCTGCGCAACCGCTCGGGCGCGACGAGCGGATTCAACCTGACGGAGATCCAGCTGACCTATGGCGGCGTGCCGATTCCGCAGGACGCCTATCTTGCTGCTGGAACGACGGCATCCTCGACCAAAAGCGGCGAAGTTATGCGCCTTTTCGACGGGCTTGCCAACACGGGGTGGGTGCCCGCCGACAACGACACCAACACGAGCGTAACCGTGATGCTGAACAGGATGCTGCCGGTGGACGGCTACCGCTTCTGCGCGGGTTCGCTTTCGCAGGAGCCGCTCGACTGGGACGTATACGCCTATCGTTCCGACTATCTTGGCACGATCCTGATGGACAGCCGCCGGAACACGCATCTGCTGGTGGAAACGACACATGGACAGGGTTCATCAACAATCTCTCGTCCAACTTCTTCTTCTCGGCGGCGAACCGCCTCGCCGAGCCGTTCGGCCCGCAGACGGACTTCACGCTTCAAACGGCCGGGAGGAATGGTTTGGTCCTCGCGAGTGCTGGGCCGGTTGAGACGGGTGCCGTATCCGGTCCGGGAGACGTCCTGCTCCAGGCTGGCACCACCTGGTCGCCGGGTGATATCTCGGCGTGGACAGGCGCGGTGAACACGCAGTATGCGACGAACAACGAAGGATTCGTCACCGTCCTTCTCGACGCGACACGCGGCCCGGTGGCCCAATGCGTGCCGCTGAAGTGGCCGACCGCGCAGGTGAACTTCACCTTCGGAAACGCAGGCGAGACGCCCGCCGCGCTGCTGGCGGACAATTCGACGACCAACACTCTGCGCGGACGGCTTGCGGACGTGAACGGCCCGATGGGACTCGTCAAGCGTGGCACGGGCACGGTAACGACGGAGATGCAGGATGCCTCCAACACGGGCGTCACGTCGGTCGAGGCCGGCCGCCTGCGCGTCGTGGGGCCGCGCCGCAACGGCATGACCGTATCGGCGCACTACCTGCGCATCGCGCCGACGCAGGTTAAGGGCGGCAAAGGATGGGCCGACAGCAACATGTACAACTGGGGCATGAACGAGTTTCAGCTACTTGACGGGAGTGGAAACGTCGTGCCGTGGCCGAGTGACAAGCAGGTGACGGCTGACAACAATGGAGCGGGCGCGAATACTTTTGCGAACCTTGTTGACGGCAATATCAGCTCGCGCTGCCTCGTGAAGAACGTCGACAGTTCCAAGACATCGCCCGTCCTGCCGCCTGTGACGATCTCCAGCGTGACGGGCTTCACCTTCAGCGGTTACAGGTGGTACACGTCACGCAATAATTCTGTAGACATGAATCGTACGCCGGTGGCGTTGCAGATCGATGTGAGCGACGACGGCACGAACTGGACAACGGTCGATGTGCGCGACGTGCCGTGGGTTGAAGACTCGTTCTCGAACGGTACAAACCCCGGCCTTTTGCGCGGGCCGTTCGGACTGTCGGGCGAGTCGACCGGCACGGACACGCTCTACACGCTGCCGTCCGAGTATTTCGCGGCGGGGACGTCACGCGACAGCTACGCGCCCGCGCTAGTGGCGCGCTACTTCCGCTTCGAGCCGTTCTCGACGCTGAATCCGACCTTGAACAATACAGCTTACGGATGGATGCTCGGCGAGTTCTCTCTCTTCCGGAACGGCGCGCGTATTGACTGGCCGGACGGCACGTCGAATCGCGTGACGACGGTCGGAGGATCGTTCAATACCAACAACAACTCGCGCAAGGGAAATCTCGCCAACAATAAGACGGACGATCCTAACAATGGGACCACACCGGGCACCCTTGAGCGTTTCTTCATGCTGATGAGCCCATCCTACGCGCAGATCGACGCGGGCGAGAACGTGGAGTTCGACGCATACGGCTTCTGGTCGGCTGCCGGTGGCGGCTACGATACGCGCCTGCCGACGGGCTGGCGCGTGTGGATCAGCCAGGACGGTTCGAGTTGGGAACTTCTTGATACTCGTGCCGACATGGACGACGAGCTGACCCCGGCAGAGTACACATTGCAAGGGCCGTGGAACGTGACGCGCAAGTTCCCGCTTCTGAACGCGAACAACGGCGCGAGCAACGCGCTCGGCGACGAGTCGCCCGTGGCAATCAGCGCGAGCGCCACGCTGGAGATCGCCGCCGACTACGAGAAGTTCGGCACGCTCTCCGGCGCGGGCAC
>CAMPAF010000161.1 GCA_946631535.1 uncultured Verrucomicrobiota bacterium | reverse complement strand
AGATCGAATCGAGGTACACGCCATCGATGTCGTCGAGACGCGGCGCAAGCGTGTGGTCCCAGCAGATCGAGCAGCGGTTCGGCTTCGCGAGGCGCGGATCGGGATTCGTGCGCCACCAGGTCGACCAGTTGTCGTAGTGGTCCTCAATATACGCATGGGAGCCGTCGGGTTTCGTCGGCATCGAGTTGAGACAGGCGCGCGCGGCCTCGTCGCGCGGGGCGTCGAACCACGTCTTGCCCGAGTTCGTTTGCGCCGCCCACCCTTCCAGTTCGGCGAGGCGCGCCGCCACCGGCGGATGCGACCCGTCCTCGGCCGTCGGCAGGTACTGACGCATGCCCCATACCTCCGTGTAGGGATAGACGCCGATTCCCAGTTCGTGCGCACGGCGGATTTCCTCGGGATGCTTTTCGATCGACGACGGCGCCTCCCAGAAGGTGTGCCCGAAGTCGTCTGGATCCGTCGGCCCCTTCGACGGCCAGATGGGCCATACCCACGTTCCCTCCTTCGCGCCGGCGGGCGCAGCCGTCAGCTTGTGCGCCTCGCGCGCGTAATACGCTTTCGCCGCGCTGCGGAAGCCCCACGTCCCCTTGAACGGAAAGAGCAGGTAACGGAACCGCGCGCGCGTACCCAGCCCCGCACCGCGCGCGAGGAGCCCTACCGGCAGGCGGCTCGTGACGCCTTTCGCCGTGACGGTGCGGTTCTCGTACACCTTCGCGTCTAGCGGCGTGCCGAAGATGAATCCCGCGCCGTTTTTCGACACCGCCGAGAACGGATAGCGCGTGACGGGAAACCCGCCCACCGGCTCCACATCAATAAACGCCGAATCGGCAGCAATCTTACAGTCCTCGCGCCAGTTGCGGTGCCACGTCCACCCCTCCAGCTCCGCCGGGACATTCACGACGAGGTCGAGCGCGCGCGGCTTCGGCGGCACGGACAGATCCCGGACCTCCGCCTCAAACGCCCCGCCCTCTCCGGCCGTCACCTCCAGCGCCAGCGCGCCGGCGGAACTGGTGAAGCGCGTCACGCCCGCGCGCGGCTCGGTACGCGCGTCGAAGGCGACCGTGCGCGCCTTCACGACCGAACCCTGCACGATGCGCATCCCGCGCACGTCCGCGCCGCCGCCGCGCCACGGGCAGACCATCGGCGTCATCTTCGCCACGCCATCCGGCACGCGGAACGGCAACTTGAGCGTCGTCCACTTACCGCTGACGTCAAGCGAAAGCTGGAACTTCACGTAGCACTTCGAGTAGATCGAATAGCTCCAGCCCGACGGCGCGGGAGTGGACGCCGTCACGTCGCGCCCCTGCGCGTCGAAGGCCTTCATGTAGACGATGAGCGTGTCGGTGCCGCGCGCCACGCGGGCCGCGACCTCAAGCGTGCAGGCGACGCCCGCCTCCAGCGGCACGGGCTTCGCCGGCTTGACGCCGTGCGCGAGCCCCACGTGCTTGTCGTCGCCGCCGAAGCGCACGTAGGGCTGCTCCTCGTCCGTCCGCTTCACGCAGTTCGACGCCGGGCCGCTCGGCGCCCACGCGCCGTCATCCGCGATGGTGAAGTCGATCGCCGTACGGTTCCCCTTCTGCACGAGATAGCGCTCCTGCACCTCGAACTGGACGGGCGCGCCGTCCCATCCCGGCAGCTTCACCTCCGCGCCCTGCACCGCCAGCGCGGCGCCGGCCATGAGAAATGCCATGTGTCCTGTTTTCATCTTGCATGCCTCCTAGCGAATGATGACGGTCGTGCCCAACACGTTGAGCCAGCATTCAAAGCAACCTGGATCAAGGCGGCCGTCGCGCAGGCGAGGTTTGCCGGCATAGTCGAGGTCTGCCGCCGTGAACATGCGCGCGTCGCCCATGCCGATTGCTGGCGACTCGGGACGCAGTGCGTACTTGTGGACGCCCAGCGCCGCCGCGCGCGTGCCTGCCACCAACAACGCGTTCGGCGCAATCACCCTGTTGCCGCCCAGGTCGCGCCAGGTGTCGCCCGGATTATTCGGAGAAGCGGTCACGCCAAACACGCAGTTCGAGAGCGCAAAGCCGGAATCAAGGTTTGAGGCGCCTGCGGGGCGGTTGGAGTGGTGTGTCCGGTACTTCGTGTCCACAAGTTCCCCCGAACGGTTGCGGTTGTTGTAGAACAGGCAGCTCTTGAACGGAGTGTATATGCCGTGTTCCTGGTCATGGGAATACATGAACGGGACCACGTTGTCCGCGAACGTGCAGTTCACGAAGTCGCTGCCCGTCACATAGGCCGTAGCGACCGATCCCCAGCGGTAGACGATGCCGCGGTTCTGGTCGGGCGGGTTGCAGTTCTCGATCAGGCAGTTCGTCGCCACGTTGTGCCCGTAGAACGCGCAGTGCGCGCCCTTGTTCGTGAGCGTGTGGATGTGGCAGTCCACGAGCACGCAGTTCAGGATGCTACCAAGGTCCATGTCGCACCGCACAAGCGTCGACTCGGTGGCGTCGCCCGAGGGGACGTTCGCCTCGGGCGTAACCGTATAGGATGCCGTCACGACAATACCATGGAACGTGTCGTATTTCCGGTTCCCGCTGAACTTGCAGCCCACCGCCCGGCAACGCTTCACCACGCCGCCGTCATGGGGAACCTCGTTGCCGAAGAAGAGGGTGTTCGTGCAGAACGCATACCGAACCATGCCATCCTTGTAGTTGTAGTTGTTGGAGAATACGCAGTCTGTCACAGGCACCAAAGCGTCGGACGGGCCGCCGACGATTCCCCCGACGTTCACCAGATTGGTCGAATGGTTCCCGTAGAACGTGCAGTTGGAATAGGCGCCGCCGTACGTGACGCAACCACCCGTCAACGTCGTGCCCGGAGCATAGTTTTCGGTGAATGCGCAGGAACGGAATAGAACCGGCCCGTTTGCGTCCGGAGGAAGTGCGCCGACGGCCCCTCCATACTGCTTTGCGATATTTTGGGCGAACAGGCAGTCCGTGAACACGGATCCCGCGCCGCCATTGACGCCGCTTTGGGCCCAAGAGGCAATTGCGCCGCCATACGCGCCAGCGGAGTTTCCGGCGAACACACAACGCGACACCTTCGTTTTGCGGCGCAGCGTCATCACGCCGCCCTCAGCTCCGGCGACATTGTTGCTGAACGCGCATCCCTCCACGACCATGTTCTCGTCGCCGACTGCCGCGCCGCCGTAACCCGTGCAGCTGTTACCGACAAAAGAACATTCGGACAAGTTGCGCGGCCAGCACGACGCGCCGCCCACGCCGCCGCTGACGGCCCGGTTGTCCACAAGCACGCAGCGCGTCAGGCTGGAGGCCAAGTCCGCTCCGCCGCCCCAGTAGGCGACGTTGTTCGTGTAGAGGCAATCCGTCGCGTACGCATAGGCGGTCGCGCCGCCGCCGCGCGCCACGTTCCCCCTAAACACGCAGTTGGACGCCACGTTGGCGGCGTTCAACGTGCTGAAGTAGACGACGCCGCCCAGGCCGACGACGTCGAGATTGTTGTTGTTGGCCTTCAGCTCGGGGTGGTCGCTGGAGGCGAAGTTCTCGAAGGTGAGGTTGCGGAACGTCGTGCCGGCGGCCGTGATGCGCGCGAAGCGGAATCTGCCGTTGCCGCGCAGGACCACGCCATCGCTCCACGCGCCTTCCGACTCGCCGACGAAGTGCAGCTTTTTGTTCGACAGATACACGTAGCTGCGGCTGGTCACGGTTTCGCCGCCCGCGTTGCCCGTCACCGTGAGCATGAACGACTCGTCGTCCAGCTGGTAGGTGCCTGCCTTGAAAAGCACCGTGTCGCCGTCCGCCGCGCTCATGACGGCGTTCGTCAGCTGTTGCGACGGCGTCATTCCCTCGCTGTCGAACGGATGGATCGTCCATGTCCCGGCTACGGCGGCAAGCGCAGCCAGACTTGACAACACGAAAACAACCGCATGCGTTTTCTGCGTTTCCATAACATACCTCTTCTGTGGCTTGGGTAATATGATACCATGTTTTCGAAACGTGGACGCATGTTTTACGCAGAAAATATCCTCTATTTTGCGCATGGGCAATCGCATATTTGACGCAGGCTCTCTTTTTTGCTAAAGTGTTCTGCGCCATGGATACGGTCTTCTATTTCAAGAACATCGACAACCAGCCGGCCCGGCGCAAGTTGAGCGGGTTCCTCGAATTCGCCCAGAAAATGAATTGGAACGTCCAGACAATCTCGCCCAACACGCAGAACATCGACGAGCTTCTGGACTTCTGGAAACCCGTTGGATGCGTCGTCAACTCAGCTTCCGGATGGAACAATTTCGATGGAAGCGCGTTCGGCCCGGTTCCGGTCGTGTTCATCGACCGTCCGCCGAAAAAACTCCGCGCCGCCGACTCCTACATCTACCACGACTCGGCCTCCACCGTCCAGGCGGCCATGCGCGAACTTCTGTCCCTCGCGCCCAGAACGTGCGCGTACGTCCGCTGGCCCGTCAAGCTGGACTGGGACGAGGAACGGCTCGCCGAGTTCAAGCGCATCGCAAGGCTGAACAGATGTTCGTTCGACGTCTTCAGCACGACGCTCCCCGTCACGGACGACCGACGGCTCCCCGACGAACTGTCCACCTGGCTTCTGTCTCTCCCGCGTCCGGTCGCCATCCTCGCGGCCGCCGATCCGATGGGCGCGCATGTGATCCATGCCTGCCGAATTGCGGAACTGCCGATCCCCGACGAAGTCACCGTATGCGGAATCGACGACGATGCCGACGTCTGCGAGACGACAACGCCCACCATGACCAGTGCGGCGCCGGACCACCATCTCGCCGGGTACCATGCCGGCGAGATGCTGTACGTCCTTCTGCAACAACGTGGAGCCAAGCCGTTGCGCGAAACCTACTCGAACGCATATTTACGCCGACGTGGCTCCACGATGCGGCTTTTCCGTGCAGACCAGAAGTGCGCCGCGGCCTGTGAACTGATCCGGCGCAAGGCCTGCGAGGGTCTCTCGGCGGAATCCGTCGCACGTGCGTTTGGCTGCTCGCGCCGAAATGCCGAATACCGCTTTCGCGCCGCAACTGGCAAGTCGATCCTTGGAGCGATACTGGAAACGCGCCTTGAGAAGGCGAAGCATCTTGTCGCGGAAGGCAAGATGGACTTGGCCGCCATCGCGAACGCCTGCGGCTACAAGTCCGTCGCGGTGTTTTCCGGATTCTTCAAAACCGAGACGGGACTCTCCCCGCGTATCTGGCGAAAAGAAAACTGCAAGCCAATCAAGATCACGTCGCGCAACCCAAAGGCACAATCAACCCAGCATTTGACTTAGCCCTTCCCGCCTTTCACCTGCGCGACGATCGGCTCGCCGCGATGGAAGAACCCGACGGGCGTCACGCGATAGACGACGTCCTTGTCGGCCGGCACCTCGTCCGCGCCGATCACCAGCTCGGCGGAGGTCGGGATGCGGTCGAGCGGATGGAAGAACAGTTCCTGCGCGAGACGCCACGTGCCGATCGGCTCGCCGCCTGACGCCGGACGCGCCTCGATTTCGTACAGGAGCACGCGCCCCTTCTCGCCAGCCGCGACGGCGGCGGGGAAGGACACGGCGATCTGGTCCTCGTCCTGATTCTTCGTGTTCTTTCCTTTTCGCCGCGAGACTGCCACGCATGCCCCCACGGGGAACGCGGGCGCCACCGTCCGCGCGGCCTGCGCGGCGTAGCCGTAGACGGGATTGGCCGGGTTGGCCGGGAGGGGGACCGAGCGCACGGAGCCCGCCGAGACTCCCAGCACGAACTCGCGCCGTTCGATCTCCAGACGGTCCGGCCAGACGTCGATCACCATGCCCTGACGTCCCTTGCGGCTCGTCGCCGCCATGTGGCGCGGCTGGGTGGTGTCCTTGCGGCGCGAGTTCACGCACTGCCATTCACCGCCGTAGGGAGTCGAGATCTGCAGGAGCGTGCACGTGTTGATCGCGGTGAAGGCGCCCTGCCAGACGGAACGGTCGTCCGTGAGGCCCATGTGCGAATGGCCGGAGAACGACACGGCGTTCGGATAGTCCTTGAGAAACTCGGTCAGCTGTCCGCCATCCTCGGCGCCTTTGCCCCAGTAGCTGAAGAGCGTCCCCTTCGGGTGCGGGTGCTGAACGCAGAAGAACGGACGCGCCGCGTGCAGGTCCAGTTCGGCCGCATGCGCCGCCGCGTAGGCGGGGATGTCCTTTTCGTAGCCCCAGTGCGCGCAGAGGAACGTGTAGCCCTTCACCTTCACGGAATAGACGGGCTGCCAGTCCCAGCCGAACGCGCGCTTCCACGCCTCGGCCTGGATCGGGCCGATCGCGTCCTTCTTCGCGGCGGCCACCTTCGCCGCGTCTTTCGCGGCCGCGCCCCTCAATGGCCACTTCCACGCGAGACGGTCGTGGTTGCCGTAGACGAATACCGGCTCCACGCGCGCGCCGTCGAGTCCCTTGCAGTCGGGGAAGACCTCCTGCCACGTCTGGCCCACGCGGATGAGCTCGGCGATCTTGCCCGTGTCGGCCATGTCGCCCGCGATGACGACGGCGTCCACGCGCTTGTCGCGGAAGTATTCGAGCGCGGCGCGGAACGTGCCCGTCGTGCCGCCGACGTAGTTGTTCTCCGTCTTGCCGTTGTTGCGTATGTGGATGTCGCTCACCACGCCCAGGCGCAGGGGCGGACGCGGTGCCACCGCCTCCGCAAGCGCGTGGACGTGGAACATCGCCCACGAGGCGGCGAACCCGCCCGCCGAAAAACGCAGGAACTCCCTACGCGTCGTTGCCGTGTTTTTCATCATCGGCTTCTCCTGTCATGTCTATTGGACCGAAAACTAATTGTAAATAGATTATCACATCTCGCGTGCATGGACAATTAGCAATTTCATGACGCAAGGGATTCGCTTAGTCAGCCAGCCGTTTTTCGTATCTTACAGCGAATCGACGAATGCGGGGAAGCGTGGCACGAGGTCTGCCCGTTCGTGGTGGAAG
>CAMPAF010000160.1 GCA_946631535.1 uncultured Verrucomicrobiota bacterium | reverse complement strand
GCGTGAACAAGTTCTACCCGATGTTCTGGCGCTTCGACGACGACATCGGCACGGGCTACAACGGCGACTGGGGCGCGCACCACCTCGACATCGCGCAGTGGGGCCTCGACATGGACAAGAGCGGCCCGTACAAGATCATCCGCTCCGACGAGCCGTACTCGACCGACCTCTTCCATGGCGGCCGCCGCCAGTTCGGCATGAAGATGCTCTTCCATACCCCGACCGGCGACGTGGAGCTCTACCACGGGCCGTTCGGCGTCATTACCGGCACCGGTGGATGGGGCACGGTGTTCTACGGCACTAACGGTATCGTGGCCGTCAACCGCAACAAGATTGCCGTATGGCAGGGCACGGGTCTGGTGAGGCCGACGCTCGACATCCGCAAACAGATCGAGAATGCTTCGTTTATGAGGGACAAGATCGTTGCGGCGTCCGTCGGCGAGGATCCTGGGACTGCTACGACCATGAAGAAGGATAACCGCCTCGACGCCGCGCTGAAGAAGTTGAACGAATATTTCAAGCTCGACACGGCAAAGGTGCAGGTGTACAAGTCCTCCGACCGTAGCCAGGTGCGCAACTTCGTGGAGTGCTACTTCAGCCGCAAGCCCACGCAGTCGCCCGCCGAGACCGGCGGCCGCAGCGCCATCCTCTGCCAGCTCTGCAACATGAGCTACGTGTACGACACCGGCTTCGACTGGGATCCGGTGAAGATGGACTTCGCGAACGGCACCGGGAAGGGCATCCAGCTCAAGCGCGACTTCTACCGTAACGGTTGGGACGTGCAGGTCTGATCAGGGACTTGAGATGGAATTGAACAGACGTTCGTTCCTCGCCGGCGGCACGCTGTTTGCCGCCGGCGCCCTTGCCCGCACCGCCGCGGCCGCGCGCGCCAAGGGCGAGGAGACGTACACGCCGCCGCCCGTCGTCAGGGGCGTGCGGCGCGTAAAGGCCGAGCCTGTGCTCCAGTGCCCTGCGCCCGACTCGATGGGCGTTGCCTGGGCCGTGGACGGCCTGGCCAACGGCGCTGTCGAGTTCTCCGACAACCCTCGGCTCCAGAACGCGAAGACCGTGCGGTGCGGCGGGTTCGGCATGACGTCGTTCGACGACCAGGCGCTCCAGGTCCGCCTTGTGGGCCTGAAGCCTGGGACGCGCTACTGGTACCGCACGATCACCACGCCGATCGCCGTCTACAAGAGCGCCTACACGATCCAGCTCGGCGAGCCGGAGGTGGGCAACGTCCACTCCTTCGTCACTCCGTGCGAGAGCGTCCCCGCGCGCTTCTGCGTGATGAACGACACGCACGAGAACTGGAAGCAGTTCGGGCCAGTCGTCGAGGACATCCTCGCGTTCGGTCCGGCGTTGACGGTGTGGAACGGCGACGCCACGAACACGACGGAGGAAAAGGCGCGCGCTGTGGAGACGTTCCTCGCGCCGCCGATCGCGCGCAAGGACTACGCGTCCGACATTCCGCTTCTCTTCATCAACGGCAACCACGACTTCCGCGGCAAGTGGATACGCCACCTCGACGAGGTGATGATGGCGCGCCTCCCCTCCGAGCGCAGCTCGCGCGACTGGGACCTGAAGCGCAACTTCGCGATCCGCCTCGGCGAAGTGGCCATGATAGGCCTTGACACGGGCGAGGACAAGCCAGACTGGCATCCTAAGTGGATGGGACTCGCTAACTTCTCGCCGTACCGCGCCGCGCAGGCCGTCTGGCTCAAGGACGCGCTCGCGCGCCCGGAGATCGCGAACGCGCCGTACATCGTCGTGTTCTGCCACATCCCGCTCTTCGACAGCGATCCCGAAGCCAATCCCGGCGACCGCTTCGAGAACTGGGCGGACTGGCATAAGGAGTGCGCCGACCTGTGGGGGCCGCTCTTCGCCGAGGCTGGTGTGCAGGTGGTTGTGGCCGCGCACAAGCACCACTACCGCTACGACCCCGCCACGGCCACTCGGCCCTGGGCGCAGGTTGTGGGCGGCGGTCCCGGCAAGAACCCATGGAACTTCCCCACGGTCATCAAGGGCGAGACGACGGGCGGCGAACTGAAGCTTACGGTGAAGAACATACTCACGGGACAGGTCGTGGGCACGCACGCCTTCAAGCCGAGGAAGGGTTTCCTGGGGTTGTCCTGATGCGGCGACTCGCCAGCGTGGCCCTTGTCGGCCTGCTCGCCTTTGGCGCGCAGGCCGACGGGCTTGTTGACTACTGGGACCCGAAGTTCTGGAATCCGGCGGATCTCAAGAGCGCGTGCGGGCTCGACTTCATGTCGATCACCGCAGGGGCCGACCTGCGCAGCGCCTACCTCTCCCGCGGAAAGGTGCTGGAGGCGCGGCCCATGTCGTCGCAGCTGCTGAGCGCCGACATCCCGCTCAAGCCGCTGGCTCCGATCGGCCGCATAGGCTTCGACTTCTGGACCATCTCGTCGCTCACGCACAAGATGGACACGATGCACAAGAACATGTTCTTCCAGGAGCGCGACCTCACCATCCGCTACGGGTACGACTGGCAGATATCCGACGACTGGCGGCTCTCGAGCGACGTGATGCGCACCTGGGTGAACCTGCCCGGATACAGGCACGGCCTCGACCACAGTGTCCAGGAGTGGAGATGCGCGCAGCGCCTGGAGAACCCGTGGATCACGCCGTACTACCTCGTGCGCCGGGCAGTGCATCCGCGCGACTGGCTGTACGTCCGCATCGGCGTGCAGCATGCTTTCCGTCTCACGGACACGCTTACGTTCACTCCGAACTTCTACGGCGAGGGCGGCAACGAAAACCATTACCAGCAGCGCTACGGGCCCAAGGATCCTGCATGGTCGAAATACCACAGCGGCGTGCAGGCGCTAAACGCGATGTTCACCCTCTCGTGGAAGATATCCTCGTGGGCGTCCGTCTACGCGAGCGTGCAGCAGTTCGGCCTCGTCGACTCCGACGCGCGCGACCGCGTGAAGGCGAAGAAGACGCACAACTCCCGCCGTGACCTGACGGTCGGCACTGTCGGCATTGTCTGCAAGTTTTAGAAAGGAACCATGAAATGAAGCGTTTCGAAGGAAAAGTGGTGCTGGTGACCGGCGGCAACCGGAACACCGGCATAGAGATTGTCGACCTGTTCGTGCGCGAGGGCGCGCAGGTGTTCATGTGCGGGTCGACGCCAGAGTCCACGACGAAGGGCGAGCAGATCCTGCGTTCGCGGAACATCGGCGATTTCACGGCCGTGCCCTGCGACGTCTCGGACGCCGCGCAGGTGGCGCACCTCTTCGACGTGATCGAGGAGAAGGCCGGGCGGCTCGACATCCTCGTGAACAACGCCGCCAACCAAGGCCTCGGGCACGGCGGCCCGCTGGAGATGACGACCGCGCAGATGCTCGACGTCTTCAAGGTCAACCTGCTCGGCGGCTTCCAGGTGACGCAGGCGGCGTGCAACCGCTTCTTCATGAAGCAGGACCCGAATCCCGCCACGCGCCAGAAGGGGGTGGTGGTCTTCCTCGGCTCGAACACCTCGATGCGCGCGATCCGCAACCGCACCGCCTACGTGACATCGAAGGGCGGCATCGACGCGCTCGTGCGTTCGCTCGCGCTCGATCTCGGTCCGCTCGGCATCCGCGTGAACGAGGTCGCGCCCGGCTACATCTACACGGAGCGGTGGGACGTCCTCGACGAGAAGATCAAGGCGCGCCGCCGCCTCAACTGTCCGCTCCGCCACGAGGCGACAGGCAGCGACATCGCCGATGCGGTGGCGTTCCTCGCTTCCGACGCCGCCCGCAACATCGGCGGCGAGCGCCTAGTGGTGGACGCCGGCTGCAGCGCCCAGCACATGCCGGAAGATGTCGACTTCTGACGGCTAGATCACCTTCTTCGGAAGAAGGCGGTTGATCAGTTCGTTGAAGCGGTAGGGGAGAGTGGATAGCCACCATGTGGCTAGGCGCATCGGCCAAGGGAAGGCGATGACGCCTATGTTCTTGTCGGCGCGCCGCAGGATGATCTTCGCGGCCTTGTCGGCCTCCATGAAGAACGGCATCGGGCACGTGTTGCCGTCAGTGAGGCGCGACCTCACGAACCCCGGGCACACGACCGACACGCGGATGCCCTCCGGAGCGAGCATCCCGCGAAGGGACAGGCCCCACGTCTTCACGCAGCTCTTCGTGGCGGAGTAGGCCGGGCACGCCTTCAGCGGGCCGTATCCGGCGATCGAGGCCGTGATGACGATCTGCGGGTGGCCTGGGATCGGGCCGCCGTCCGCCGGCTTGCGCTTGCGGAACAGCTCGATGGTCGGCAGGACAGTGTTGACGCATCCTCCTACGTTGATGGCGAAGGTGCGGCGGGAGTTTGCCTCGTTCTCCACGCCGGTGGAGACCCCGGCGTTGGAGAACACGCGGTCTAGAGGGGCGGCGGCGTCGCACTCCTGGAGCCAGCGGCGCGTGGCGTCCTCGTCCGTGACGTCAAGCACCTGCTCCTGGACCGTCGCGCCTAGCTTGCGGCAGGCGTCGGCGACGGCGGACAGCCGCTCCGCGTTGCGTCCACAGATGAAGAGGCGGTCTCCGCGGGCCGCGCATGCAAGGGCGATCGCCTCGCCGATCCCGGAACTGGCTCCTGTTATCAAGGTGTTCATTGGCATGTCTCTCGCGATGGTAATCTAGAAACCACGAAACACACGAAATACGCGGAAAGTCTTCTAGTGCAGGATCGCCACGATGAAGGAACGCGGCGGCAGCTCTGACGGGAAGGGGACGGCGGCGTCGGTGCGGTCGTTGTCGGTGATGCGGCAGGAGGCTACTGTGCGTCCCTGGAAGTCGCACGCGAGCGGGATCGCCTTGTCGGAATCGTTCGCCATCATCACGGCGGCGTCCTTCTCGCCCCTTGCCGCCGCCACCCAAAGGTTCTTGTCGCCCGCCGTCTGTACGGCCACGGCGGTGCCGCGGTCGCGTAGCTCCTTGAACGCGGTGAAAGCGTAGTATGCCTTGTGCGGCTTGTAGGTGAGCGGGTTGAATAGCGGCGAGTAGTTGCCCACCCCGCAGCGCGCGTCGTAGATGCACGCCACGTCGCAGGGGCCGTTCTGCAGGCCGATCAGCTCGGCTGCCACGCCGGCGGCCTGGAGGGCGGAGCCGAGGTTCTTGTGGCTCACGTACGGCAGCCACTCGTTGAAGATGCGCTCGCACTTGTCGGCGGTGAAGCCGTACTGGTTGAGGTGCTCGTCCGCGAAGCGTACCTGGCGCAGGGCCTCGGTTGGCGCGGAGTAGGAGTGGTAGGAGAAAAAGTCGAGCGGCCACTTGTTGTCGCGCGCGGCGGCGAGGAACTTGTGCGAGCATTCCACGAAGTATTTCGTGCGCGGCGTGGAGTTGGCGGCGGGGATGTGGTCCGAGCCGACGCCGGCGTAGAAGCCGCAGTGTCCGTAGGCGCCGATCTTGAGGTGCGGGAACTTGGTCTTCAGGTATGGCGCCACCGTGCCGTAGAGGCGCATGTACTCGGAGAAGGGGCCGCGGAACATCGGGTTGCGGTTGTCGTCCGGATGGTTCTCCGGCTCGTTCCAGATTTCCCAGTAGGTGATATTCATCCTGAAGCCGTCAGCCCAGCCCTCGGTGTAGTGGCGGATCACGTGCTCGCAGATGCGGCCCCACTTGGCGAAGTCCTTCGGCGGCAGGATGTTCATCGGCGGGTAACCGCGCGAGACGAAGTTCTCGATCGTCACGCCCAGGCGGAAGAAGGGCTCTACGCCGTTCTTTTCGAGCGCCTTCAGGAGCGAGTCCGTGTAGGCGAAGCGGTAGCTCTTCGGGTCGTTCTCGTCGGCGTCGAAGTCCGGGAAGATCACCGGGATGTCCACGAACAGGCCGCCGCCGAGCCAGCCGCCCACGTCGTGGAGGCGCGAGTATGGTATGCCGGCATCCTTGAGGTAGTGGAACATCGGGTAGTCGGCCAGCTTGCCGACTAGGGGCGGCTGCCCGACGCCGTTGACCCTCTTCACCGGTCCGACGGCCTTGCCGAAGTCGACCTTCACTTCCGCCGCGGGGACGCAGAGCGCGCTTGCGGCCATCAGAGCAAAAAATATTCTTTTCATCGTGTTGCCTTTCCTTCGTGGTTTCCACTAGGATACAAAACGCCACCCCGTCCGTCAAGCCGCGAGCGGCTTGTTGCCCTATCGGGAGGCTTTCGGTATAATAGCGCCGTCCACAGAACTTCAAGGTCTAGAAAATGGCAAGAAACATCTTGATAACCGGCTCGTCCCACGGCATCGGCGCGGGATGCGCGGTCGCTTTCGCGCGCGACGAGGGCGCGAACGTCGGCATCACCTGCAACAAGAACCCGGCCGGCGCTGAGGCCGTGGCGGCGGAATGCGCCAAGTACGGCGTCAAGACGAAGATATACGCTGGCGACGTGGGCAGCCACGACCACTGCAAGGCGATGGTCGAGGACTTCGTCGCGACATTCGGCAGGATCGACGTGCTCGTGAACAATGCCGGCGGCGCCCTGCAGATCCCCGGAGGCCCGAAGGGCGAGTTCAAGGACATGCCCATGGAATACTGGGACAGCCAGATCGCGCTCAACCTGAACGCGGCGGCGTACTGCTCTCGCTACGCGGTGGCCGACATGGTGGAGAAGAAGACCGAAGGGCGCATCGTCAACATCTCCTCCATCCACAGCATGGTGACGTGGGTGCACCGCCGCATGCTGCCGTACTCGGCCGGCAAGGGCGGACTCAACATGTTCACGCGCGCCCTGGGCGTGGAGGTGGCGAAGTACGGCATCCGCGTGAACTGCGTGGCGCCGGGCCTCATCTTCACGAAGCTCGCGGAGCGCTACTCGAAGGAGGACGTGGCGAGCTTCTCGCGCAAGATACCCGTGGGAAGGGGCGGAAAGGTGGAGGAGATCGTGCCTATGATCCAGTTCCTGGCGGACGTGGAGAAGACGCGCTTCATCGTCGGGCAGGTGATCTGCGTGGACGGCG
>CAMPAF010000159.1 GCA_946631535.1 uncultured Verrucomicrobiota bacterium | reverse complement strand
GAGCCTGATACTCGGGGGCAAGGGCAAGTACGTCGACAAAACGGACTTGCTGTACGAACTGTGCAACGACGCGGACCAGCAGCTCTTCATCTCGCGTCCGCGCCGGTTCGGCAAGTCGCTCATGCTCTCCACCCTGAAGGCGATGTTCGAGGGGCGGCGCGAGCTCTTCAAGGGCCTCGCCATCGACAAGCTGCCGTGGGAGGGATGGAAGCGGCCGACGCCCGTGTACAGCTTCACGATGGCGGATGCGGTGGGCGAGACGTACGACGAATTCAAGGAACAGCTCGCGGAGGTCGTCCGGCAGCTCTTTGCGGACGCGAAGATCCCGTTCCCGCGGACGGGGACCGCCGCCGGGAAGTTCGGAAGGTTCCTCCAGACCGCCGCGAAGAAGTCGAAGACAGGGCAGATCGTTGTCCTAATCGACGAATACGACGAGCCTGTCGCCAAGTTCCTCGACGACCTTGAGACACTGAAGAAGGTGCGGTCGGTTCTGCACGATTTCTACGAGAAGCTGAAGATCAACTCCGGGGGGATACGGTTTCTTCTGATGACCGGCGTTACGAAACTGACGAAGCTTTCCGTGTTTTCGGGCATGAACCACCTGAAGGACCGTACAATGGATCCGCGTTTCGCGACGCTCCTCGGCTACACGCCGGCCGAGCTGGACGGACCGCTGCGCGAGAACGTGGAGGCGTTCGCGGCGAAGAACAAGATGGATTTCACGACGGCGAAGAAGACTCTGCTTTCGTGGTACGACGGCTATCGGTTCTCTCCGGACGCGGAGGACAAGGTCTGCAACCCCGTTTCGCTTGGCAGCGCCTTGGAGTCCGGCACGCTCGCCAACTACTGGGAGTCGACGGGGCAGGCGACGATCATCGTGAACCGGCTCAAGGCCGCGGACGAGATCCCCGCCGACCTGAACGGCCTGGCGGCAACGCGGACGCAGCTGGACGTGTGCGCCGCCGAGACGATGCCGCTCCCCGCCCTGCTCTATCAGGGGGGATATCTGACGATCTCGGAGGTCATCGACGGAAACGCGTTCCGTCTCGGCATCCCCAACAACGAGATCGCGAATTCGCTGTCCGAGGGATATGTCTCGTCGCTCCTTGATGTCGGCCTGTCCGACTGGACCGAGCAGCTCGTCGAGGCACGCGAGGGGCTTCGCGCCAAGGGCGTGGAGGCGCTCCTCACGAAGAACCTCAAGGCCGCGTTCGCGGCCGTGCCGCACGAGTGGAAGATTGAGAGCGAGAGGGAGGCGAAACGGTACTTCCTCCTGTTCATGAAGCTGATCGGCGCGGACATCTCCGGCGAGCGGCAGAGCGCGCGCGGGCGCGCGGACGCCGTGCTGGCGGACAAGGGCGGCGTGTACGTGTTCGAGTTCAAGTACGGCAAGACCCCTCGGGAGGCGCTCGAACAGGCCCGTGGCAAGGAATACGCCGGCCCGTGGCTCGATTCCTCTCTGCCCGTCTTCTACGTGGGCGTGAACTACGATCCCGCCAAGCGCGGCATCGACGACCCTCTGACAGAACCGGCGTGATGAGGTGCCATGAAAAAGGAAAATACTATGGACAAAAAGACGATTGCAAAGACGGGATTGGCGGCGGCGGTCGCCTTGGGCGCATTTGCGGCGCAGGCCGAGACGTATTACCTGAAGCAGAACGCCAACACCATATCCCCGTTTACCTCTGCCAACATCGGCAGCTACTGGACGAACTCGGTAGGCGTGGCGCCGGTCTACGGACAGGTCAGCGCATCGGAGGACGTGTTCTGGGTGGACGGAGGATGGGGCATCGGCGTCTACAACGAGACGGTGTTCCCCGGCAAGACGCTACATTTCGGCTCGGCTGACGGCTCGCAGACCGGCACGCTTCATTTGCGAAATGTGAAGTTCACCGCGAACGACGTGCGCTGGCACGCGGGGAGAATCTACCAGAACTACGGCGGCGTGACGACCCGTCTACGGCAACTTCTACCTCGACTGCCCGAGCAAGAACCATCGGATCGAACCGAACGCCGGTGCAACCGGCATCATCCTGGATTTTGCCTGTTCGTTCATTTGCGATGACACGACCATGGTGCTGACTATCATCAGTTCCTCCAAGATGGCCACCGACAACCTCGTGATCTTCAGAGGTGACAATTCCGGCTACGACGGCAAGATTTCCTGCCAGATCACCCCCGCGCCGTTCGTCATCGGGTCGGCGAACGCTCTCGGCAATCCGTCTGCGCCTCGCGCAGACGCCCTGAGCGTCGATCTCGCAAATGCGGTCGTCACGGCGCTGAAGGGCGTCACGCCCAATGCCGTGCGCGGAATCGCCATCAACAAGAGCGGTGTCAGGCTGAGGGCGACGGTCGTGGCCACGCACAATGACTCCGGAACCTCCGTCCGCACGACCACGGACTGCTCGGACTACGAGCTGCCGATGCCGATCAGCGGCGCGTACGGCTTCACGAAGGACGGCGAGGGGACCGTGACGCTGAGCGGCGCGTACACGGCGGGTGCGATCGTCGTAGAGGAAGGGACGTTGCGGATCGCGGCAACGGCGACGTTGCCGGCGGCGCATCCCGTCACGGTGAAGTCCGGCGCCACGCTTCGGCTCTGTCAGGCGCCGGAGAACTTTGCGCTCACGGTGGAGGCTGGGGCGAACGTGGTGCTGGAGGCGGCCTACGACGCCACGGCAAAGGTTACGACGCCGGTTGCGCTGACGGCGGCCTATGCCGTGCCTGCGGGCGGCCAGCCGATCGCGCTCTCCGAGGCCGTCGCCCTGCCGCAGAACGACGCCTTGAACCTGGAGGTGCTGACCATCGCGGCCGGGGCGGCGGACGTGACGGCGGACGATTTTACGGATGTTTCGCCCAAGACGTACGGCTTGCCCAAGACGACGGTGACGGTGGAGAAGGACGCGGGCGGCGTCCAGCACGTCTATCTGTCGGCGCGCCCCGTGGTGAAGAGCATCAAGATTTTCTACACGCCGGAAGGTTCCGGGTACAATTACTACAAGATCAACGGCGCGCCGGAACTGTGGTCGGACAACCTGGCAGTGCATCCCGATGCTGACTATCTGCTCGTACACTCCATGAACAGCCTGAGCGATATCGATTTCGGCGGAGGTTCGCTGACCATCAGTATTCCCGCCAACACAAGTGGTACCACGTTGCATGTGCGCGAGGTGAAGACACGTCTGACGGCGACGCTCTACCCGCCGACGATCATCCGCCCGAACTACGGCGGGCGGTCGTTCAACGTGTACGGCGACTGGACGATTGCCGGTACGTTTGACGACGTCGCGCCGTACGTGACGCTCTGCTCTCGTTACAAGGTTGGGAACTACCTCTGCTTCACCGGGGCGCTCCATGGCGATGGGCCGTTGAAGCTGTCGGCACAGGAAGTCGGATCTTTGTCGCTCAAGAACGGCGTGAACCAGACGCGGCTCTACGGCGACAACTCGGACTTCACGGGGCGGCTCTACGTGACGAACGAGGGGTCGCCGACGAACGAGTACGTGGGCACGCAGTTCGGCTTCAACTCCGCCGCCGCGCTGGGCGGCGCGCCGGGCACGTTCAGGGCGAATGCGATCACGCTCGACAAGTACAGCATGATGTGCCCGTCCACGAACATCACGTTCGACACGGCGAACAGGGGCATCAGCGGGACGGGGCCCTACGGGTTCAACGTGCCGACGGGCGTGACGTTCGCGGTGAAGGTGCCGATCTACCAGAACAACACGATGTACAAGACCGGCGCGGGGACGCTGGCGCTCGGCGGCGAGATGACCTTCGGGACGAACAACCTGTGCCGCGTGCGCGAGGGCGGCCTGACGGCGCTTTCCGACGCGGCGGTGGCGGAACTCGACTGCACGTTCGCGGACGGCACGTCCATCGTGCTCTCGCCCGATTCGACGGCGGCGAACGGCTTACGGAATGTCACGATCGAAGACGCGGCCGGCCGGGTGAACGTGCAGCTGGCGGTGCCGCCCGAGGGCATTGACGGCGCCGTCACGCTCCCGATCTGCACCGTGCCTGCGACGGACGGCGATTTGACGGGAAGCTTCATCCTTGCGCGCGTCAAGCACTACTCGGCGAAACTCGTGAAAGAGGACGTGACGGTGGACGGCGTTCCCTGCAGGCGCTATTCGGCGCACTACGTCAGGGAAGGTCTTACGATCCTGTTCCGGTGACGATTCCGGACGCTTCCGCAATATCGCAGAACCCATGCAAAAGGATTGGATCAAATGAAAAGAGCGTTTTTGGTTTCGATGGTGGCGGTTGCGGCGAGCGCGGGCGCAGTTGACGCGCTGGTGCCGATCGACGGCACGGCGGCGGTCAAGGTCACGCGCTTCGCGGCGGCGAAGGCCGCCCAGTACCGGGGCGGCTTCGCGCGCGACGGCGAGGAGGTCGTCTGCACGGTCACGACCAACGCGGACCGCATCTGCGGCGCCGGATGGTTCGCTACGCTCAACCAGCGCGCGCCCGCGGCGCTCCGCATCTCGATGGATGGCAAGGTGGAGGCGGGCAACGGCTCGGGGTCCGTGGAACTCTATGTGGACGTCTCGTACATGGACGGCGACCACCTCTGGGGACAGACGAGCAACTTCGCTCCGGTGCCGGGCGATTGGCGCACGCGCCATGTCATGCTCATGCCGCCTAAGCCGATCCGCTCGCTTGGAATCTACGGCATTGCGCGGCGCGACGTGGGCCTGCGGGCGCGGTTCCGCGCGCCGGCCATCGAGACGTTCGACGCGGAGAACGGTCCGATCCTCTTCGACGGCGTGCCGGTGAAGGTGGCGGAGCCCGTCGGCGAGCCCGGCTTCCTGTTGCGCGACGCGCGCGCGGAGAGCGGGTTCGCGAAGGTGAAGGGCGTGACGCGGGGCGTGAAGGTCGAAGCAGCGTGCGAGGAGAAGGGCGGCGCGCGGTTTTTCGACGTGACGATGACGGACGAGAAGGGCGGCGACCGCGCGCTGACGCTCGTGTGGGCGAAGCCGCTCGGCGGCGGGACGCTCACGTGGTTCGACACGCCGCGCACGCAGAAGGACGTGACGGCGGCGAAAGGGGACTACCGCGAGACGCTGGCGGCGCCGTGCGGCGCGGGCGGCTTCTCGCGCTGGCCGTTCCTCGCGGCGGCGGTGGACGGCAAGGGGGTCGCGATCGGATTCGATCCGCGCCGTCCCGCGTTCTCGCGCGTGTCGCTCCAGACGGGGATGCGGCTTCTCTACGCGGCGTTCGACGTGGCGCTCGTCCCCGAGAAGAAGTCCGCGCGGCTAGGATTCGTCGTGTTCCCGTTCGAGGCGAAGGACGGCTTTCGCGGGGCGCTGGAGGCGTACCAGAAGCTCTTCCCGGAGCTCAACGAGGTGAAGCAGACGAAGCAGGGCAACTGGATGGCGTTCCGGAAGATCTCGAAGGTGCAGGGCTGGGAGGACTTCGGCTTCGCGATAAAGGAGGGTGACAACGAGACGGCGTGGGACGACGCGCACGGGATCACCACGTACCGCTACACCGAGCCGTCGACGTGGTGGATGGCCATCAAGGGCAAGGAAGGCCGCGCGCAGGCGACGATGGACGAGTGCGTGGCCGAGGCGGAGCGCCTGGCGGCGAAGGGGCACCGCTACGCGCGGGCATGGAAGACCTGCGCGATCAAGGACGAGGGCGGGCGCTACTGCGGGCGCATCCTCGACACGCCGTGGTGCAACGGCATCGTTTGGAACCTGAACGGCGCGCCCGGACAGGGGGCGAACGGCGAGTTCGCGGCGAAGTTGGGCGACGATCATTTCGCGAAGAACTACCGCGGCGCGTTCCCCGAGGGGCTGGACGGCGAGTACGTCGATTCGTCCGAGATGTACGTGACGGCGCCGGTGGACTTCAACCGCGCGAACTTCGCGGGGATGGACACGCCGCTCACCTGGTCGACGTACGACCGGCGTCCGGGCGTCTTCAAGGGGTTGATGGGCTACGAGTACGTGCGCGGGGCGTGGCGCAAGGTGCGTCCGCTCGGCCGCCGCATGATGGCGAACAGCACGCCGGGCCACTGGTGGTGGCTCGCGCCGTACCTGGACGTGATGGGTACGGAGACGAACTGGGGCCGCAACGGGAAGTGGAATCCGATGCCCGACGCGGCGCTCATGTACGCGCGCTCTCTCTGCGGCGCGAAGCCGTTCTGCTTCCTGATGAACACGGTATTCGACACCTTCACGTACGAGATGGCGGAGAAGTACATGCAGCGCGCGCTTGCGTACGGCATGTACCCGAGCTTCTTCTCGGCCAACGCGTCCTCCAACCACTACTTCGACAACCCGGCCTACTACAACCGGGACCGTCCGCTCTTCAAGAAGTACATGCCGCTCTGCATCCGCGTGGGCGAAGCCGGGTGGCGTCCGGTGAACCGCCTGCTCGCCTCGGACAGCCCCGACGTGATCACGGAGCAGTTCGGCGACCGGTACGCGACGGTGTACAACCTCTCGGCGAAGCCCGTGCGCGTGACGCTCACGTCCCTCGCGGGCGCGTCCGCGGCGGACGAGCTGGTGAACGGCGGCACATGGCGCTTCGAGAACGGACGCCGCACGCTCGACATCCCCGGCGAGACGGTTTTCGTCCTTTTCTTCCCGCAGAAGGCTGGAATGTGATAAGATAGTCGCATCTGGAACTCTACACAGGAAGTGCAGAAATGAGTGCAAGCAAGATCGTTGGAGTTGCCGTGCTGGCGGCGGGTTGCCTCTGTGCCGAGGACTGGCCGGGCGCGGGGATATACACGGCGTCCGATCCGGCGGACTTCGTGAACGCGGATGACGCGTCGCTCCCGTTCGTCATGGGCGAGGGCGTCCTCGACTGGACGGGCGGCGACGCGACAGTGACGCGCGACCTGTCCTTCTGGGCGCCGCGGTACCGCGCGAACGCGTTCAAGGTGGAGAACGCGAACGCCACGCTCACGCTCGCCGGCAAGTTCACGGAGACGAACGGCTGCTTCATCAAGACGGGGCCTGGCACACTCGCGCTCACGTATCCCGGCTGGCAGTAGCTCGGCAATGGCCCGCAGGACGCCGGCAAGCTCAGTCGAGACGTCGTATGGGACGAACAGACCG
>CAMPAF010000158.1 GCA_946631535.1 uncultured Verrucomicrobiota bacterium | reverse complement strand
ATGCGGTCGAGCACGTCGATGTCGCGCGGCTCCTCCACGAACCACTTGCCGCCAGCGCGCAGGATCGCGCCCCAAAGGTGATGGTCTGCGCTGACGACCTGGCGGAGGGTGGTGGCGAACATCTTCGCGTTCTTGTACTTCTTCGCCACCTTCTCGATCATCTCCTTGAAGGAGTCGATCTTGCCCTTGAGGTCCTTGCCACCGGCCTCGGGTCCCTTCATGCCGAGGCAGAGCTGGAAGTCCTCCTCGTTGCCCACGAGGATGTCGGCCACGGACGCGATCTGGTGGAACGCCTTCGCGAGCTCGGCCTCGCGGCCCTTCCAGAAGGTGGCGCGGTAGTTGAGGTCGAAGCTGACGAGCGTGCCGAACTTCTTCGCGGCCTTGGCGAGGGCGAGGCACGCCTTCGTCGTCTCGGGGCTCATCGCGGCGATGAGGCCGGAGAGGTGGAGGATGGCCACGCCGTCCTTGCCGAAGATCTTCTTGGTGTCGTAGTCCTTGGCGTCGAGCGTGCGCCCCACCTCGCCTGCGCGGTCGTTCCACACGCGCGGGGCGCGCAGGCCGAAGCCGGAGTCGGCGATGTTGAACTGGTGGCGGAAGCCCCACGGTCCGCCCTGCGGCACGTCCGGCCCGACGTACGCGATGTTGCGCGCGCGCAGCTGCGCCTTGATGAACGCCGCCATCGGGCTGCCGGCCACGAAGCGCGTCATCACCAGGCACTCGGGCCCGAGCGAGGACGTGACGTTCAGCACGTTCGTCTCGGCGCTCGTCGCCTGCAGGAGGAAACGGTTGGAGTTGTGGACCGCCATGCGGTTCTCGGGCGTGATGCGCAGGCCCATGCTGGACAGGCACGCGACGGCATACTTCGTGTTCTTCCGGACGTTCATTTCTTTTCCTTTCGTTGTGAAGAAGATGCGGGAATTATAGCATAAGCCCCTTTGCCGCTCAACCTTTGCGGTTGGCCCGAGGGGACAGACCCTTCCGGGCGCGAGGGGACAGACCCTTCCGGCTGGCGCCCCTAACGCTTCAGTCGAGCGGTGAGACGCGATGCGACCGACACCGGCACGCCGTACGCCGCCGTGAGGTTCGCCTCCGTCAGCACTTCGTCAGGCGTGCCGTCGGCGACTATGCGTCCTGCGGACATCAGGATGACGCGCGTGAAGAAGTCCGTGTCGAACGGCAGTTCGTGGAGCGCCATGAGTATCGTCTTGCCAAGGCGCGCAAGGAGCGCGAAGAGCTCGTCTCGGCGGCGGAAGTCGAGATGCGCCACCGGCTCGTCGAGGAGCAGGCACGGCGCTTCCGTGGCGAGAGCGAGCGCGAGCGCGAGGCGTTGGCGCTCTCCGCCAGAGACGGCATCCATCCGCCGCCCTGCGAGATCAGTGGCGTCCACGGCGGCAAGCGCGCGGTCGACCGCATCCTCGTCCGCACGCGACGGTGCGCGCCAGGCGGAGAGGTGTGCCGTACGCCCCAGCATCACGAAGTCGCGAGCAACAAGATGGAGGTCGGCGGGAAGCGTCTGCGGCACGACGGCGACGCTATGGAGAGCCGCCGTCCCGGCGGCGTTATTGCCGAGTGCCTTCAGGAGCGTCGTCTTGCCCGCGCCGTTCGGCCCCACCACCGCTACGCGCTCGCCCTCCGCGATGCGCACCGACACGTTGTCCAGCGCCACGACGTTTCCGTAGCGCACCGTCATGTCCAACAGCTCACGCATGGCGTCCCCTCCTTACGAGCAGCCACAGGAAGAACGGCCCTCCGGCAAGCGCCGTCACCACGCCGGCTGGAATCTCTACTTCGCCGAACAGCTTGCCCAGCTGGTCGCACGCCACCAGGAACAGTCCGCCGGCAAGCGCGCTTGCCGGAAGGAGCGCGCGGTGGTTCGCGCCGACGATCCGCCGGACGGCGTGCGGCACGATGAGTCCAACGAAGCCGATGATGCCCGCAAGCGACACCGCCGCCGCAACCGCGAGCGACGCCGCTCCCAGCACAAGCGGCAGCACGCGCCCGGTGCGCACCCCGAGCGACTGCGCGAGGTCAGGTCCGAGCGCAAGCGCGTTGAGGGCGCGAGACTGCGAGAACATGACGAGCGCCGACGCCCCGATGCACGCGCCAGCCGCCGCAAGCGACGCCGGCTCGGCCGTCTGGAGGCTGCCCATCATCCACCAGGTGACGGACTGGAGCGTGCGCGAGGAGGCGCACGCGAGGACTACCATCAGCACGGCCGACGAGAGGCTCCCCGAGACGACGCCCGCGAGTATGAGCGTCACGGGTCCGCCGCCTGCCGCCCGCGCGATCGCCGCCACGGCCAGCAGCGCGGCCACCGCGCCCGCGAAGGCCGCCGTCGGCAGGACGAACGACCCCACAGCCACAAGGCCAGTCGCCAGCACGGCCACCGCCGCAAGCGACGCGCCGCCGGAGATGCCGAGTACGAAAGGATCCGCGAGCGGGTTGCGCAAGACAGTCTGCAGGACCGCGCCCGCGAGGGCGAGCGCCGCGCCGACAAGGAGTCCCGCAAGCACACGCCACAACCTCAGCCGGAATAACGCGTCCTTAAAGTCCTTAGAGTCCTTAGAGTCCTTAACGTCCTTAATGTCCTTAGAGTCCTTAATGTCCTTAAGTCTCGTCCTAAGTCTTTCAATCTCGCCTCTCAGGTTCGGCCCGAGGCGCGTGAGATCGTAGTTCATGCTGAAGTCCACCTCCCCTTCCGGCGCCAGCTTGAGCCGCGCCTCCGGCGAGAGCACGAAATAGCCGGTGCGGTTCGTGACCGCATTCGCGCACCCGACCTCGGCGAGGATGTCGTCGGGCAGCGTCTCTCGCCCGGCCACGATCATCGGCGATTTCTGGACGACGGCGAGAACGCGCTTCGGTCGCACCCCGCACAACTCGGCGAGCCGCGCGCGCATTGGCGCGTAGTCCTTGAGCCGCTCGCACGGGAACTGCACCACCTTGATGCCTAGCCGCTCCAGCCTGTTCGACAGCGAAGGGTCGGCAAGATACGACACGAGCACGTGCGTGGGCTTGCATGCGACTATGCGCTCGATGGACGGCGCGGAGTATCCTCCCACGCTCGGCAGGTTCGTGGCCGCCGCCGGATAGAGGCAAGCGGAGGAGCGCCCCACCAGGCACCCCTCGGCACCCATGTCGTAGAGCGTCTCAGTCGCCGCCGGCGCGCAGCTCACCAGCCTCACCGCCGCAAGTATAGCCACTGCAACCATCACCCTTCAACCCTTCAACCTTTCAGCCATTTAACCCTCTACCCCTTCAAGCTTTTAACCATTTAACCATTTAACCATTTAACCTTTTAACCATTTAACCTTTTAACCTTCTCACTCACGGCCTCGGCTCGTCATTGTCCTCCACACCGAACCCTCTCGGCCCGTAGATTCCGTTGCCCGAGCTGATGAAGGCGGTATGAGTCTTCTCGTCCACCCATCCCGGCTTGCCTCCAGCCTTGTACGGCTGATGGAACTCCTCGACATGCCCGTCGGCGAACGCCATGTTGCAGTGGCGCGCGCGGCCACGCCCGTGCCGAAACGCCTGCGTGCCTGCCTTGCGCAAGCCCGCCGAAGAAGCATCATACTGCTTGTCCTGAAACGGTGCGCGCATGAACTTGTTCGGGCCACCTGCATATCCACCATCGCCGAACACGACGACACGCTCCGGGCAGATGACCGAATCGCGCGAAGTAGGATAGTTTCGTTTCCCAGAATCGTTCTCAACGTAACCTAGGTAACATACGTTGTAGTTGTAGCCGGTGATATGGTTGCCATCCCAGTTGTCGGTCCTTTCCCGAGCGCACTTGGGACAACCAAATACGGACTCGGCCTTCATTCCCTTCAGCATCTCGCCGCACGACCATCCATTCTGCCCGACACGCCGGATGAAGTCCCAGCAGAACGAGGCATATTCGCTCCAGTGCTCTACTCCGTGCCGGACAGGATTCTCCCGCCCATATATCATCTGGCGGAAAGGATTGCCCAAATAGTTCGCCTCATGGCTCTTCGGCTCAATCATCCCCCACGGGTAGAAGCCCTCGTTCTGCACGTAGTTCTGGCACAGCACCGCAAGTTGGCGAAGGTTCGACTTGCATTTCGCGCTCACCGCCGACTCATAAACGCCGAAGAGCGAGGGAATCATGGCTGCGGCAACGATACCGATCAACCCAATAATAAGCATCAGCTCAAACAGGCTGAATCCGCGCTTCCCCATCAAACCCTCATTCCGTATCAAGCGCAAGCTTGAAGAACATCGCGTTGCCCTTCGGAACGGTGAACGTGTTCAGCCACGTCCCGTCGCCTTGCGATTCGGACGACATCAACGTCGGCATCACGGATTTCCATCCTGCGCCAAGCGAATCAGTCTCCCTCACCACCAGACCTTTAGGTCTCGCCGTCAGCTCTGCCGGCGAACGCATCTTGATGATGTGTTCTGTCTCGCCCGGCTCGAACGACGCAACCTTAAACGGCACATCTGTCGCCACGGGATCGTTCGGCCCAAGCCCATACACGCAGTTGATACCGTTGGGGAGGCCGTTCTGCGCGATCGCTGCCGCATCAGTCAGGTTCGTCTGCCACGCCTTGTCCCACGTAAAGTTGTCCAGCACCCAATTCCGGTAGCCTGAGACAGGTGCCACATCCGCCACGGCGTCCACTTCAGGAGTAGATGGGAGAGTGTCGCCGTCCTCGTTCTCCAGCTCGGCGCTGGCTATGCGCACGTAACGGAACCACTTGCGTCCCTTGGCGTTGACAGGCAGGTCGAGCGCCGAGATGTCGAATCCCCGTCCGCCTGCCGAACCGTTGTAGCGCCGACATATCTCGGCAAACGTAAGCCCTAGGCAATCCTCCATGGTGATCGCCGGATCAACAGGAAAGCACGGATTGGTCGGCTCGCCCCAGAATGCATTGCCTTCATAGACGGACGTGTCGGGGTTGGCTGGCGCGTATACGCGGGCAAGCGTAGGCATGGCGGATGTGTCCGCATATCCATTGCACTTCCGCCACGTAATACCGTCTTGACTCACTTCGACGACACCTGGGTCATCGAAGGAAAATTGACTTGTTACGCATTTCGCCGATGCTGGATCGGTATTGTTGTAGAACATGCCCGCATCGTTGGGGAGACCTGCGTTCCCAAACACGATGAAGTCCACGCCAAAAGGGTTCGCCGGGTCGTCTACCACATCATGGTCAAACGCAATCGTCACATAAGCACCGCCATCTAAATCTTCAAGCGTCAGAACTGTTCCCTCGCCAAACGCTGGACAGGCAGGCGATACAACAAAAGTACCGCCCGCCCACTCATCGTAAGCCGTATCAGTTGGGCGCCCCAAAACCACATTTGGGTCATTTTCAGTGTACTGGTTCTTGGTAGCGGTCGTGTGACATCCAACTACCGAGAAGCCGTAAGGCGTTTCTGCCGCCGTTGGCGTGTGCAGGGAAATCTCGATGCCGTATGCGAAAGAATACCAATAGTCTGGTTGTAGCTTTTCATTGTCAACCAATGCCGTATAAGTATCGGCAGCGGTGTCATACACGGCACCGGGATTCTTGACAGTACCCCAGTATTGATACACGTAACCGTTGTACGCGTACGGATGGTCGGGCATGTAAAGCTGGCGTTGTATCGCCACAAGCGCATTGGCGTCGGTCGAAGTACCCTTGTCCATGTCAAATCGCGCCGCAGCATCCAGAATGTCGTATCCCAGGCCGACCACATACCCGTAGGACTCCCCGATATGAAGCCTGTAGTCTTCCCGCGCGATTGCCCGGATGGCGTCTCCCAGTTTCGCCGTATCGCCGTTCCAACGATACCCCCACGCCTTGGCCGTACCGCCCCAATCGATGGCAATTCCTACCCTATTCGTGCCATTCCCCACCCAATAGTGTATGTCGTCGAACGAGAACCCCCAGACCGAGGCGGCAATGGCGACTCCTGCCGCAAAGACAATCTTCTTCACTTTTCAGTTCCTATTTAGTATACGAAACGGGGAAATTATAGCATAATCCCCTGTCTCCCGTGTTGCACGGACACGCAAAAGGTTGATGCACGGACGCGCAAGATGTTAACGCACGATCTTCACGCCTGGTGGCGCATCGATCTTCGTGTCGATCGTGCCGTCCGCGCGCTTCTCGTGGCGGACGCGCACAACGCCCTGCGCCGTCGGGAGCGCGCCCTCCGCCCAGGCGAGGTCGCCGAGGAACGGGCGCACACGCACCGTCTTGCCGCCAACATCTAGCGCCTCGATTCCAAGCACGTGGCTGATGCACCAGGCCGCCGGGCCGGAACTCCACCCGTGGCAGAACGAATGGCGGTAGCCGGGATAGCAGAACTCGCCGAAGTCGCCGTGGATGTCCTTCTTGCCTGGCACGGGCATCTCGTCGAGGCGGGTGGCGTTGTTCGTCCAGGAGAGGCTGAAGTCCTCCCAGAAGCTCGTCGCGCCCATGTCGAGCATGCCGCCCCAGTAGTCGCGAATAGTGTCAATGGCGCGCTGGTTCTCGCCTGCCGCGCTCATCGCCTCCAGCATGTAGTAGCCGTAGAACGTGGAGACGCCGTCGTGCCCGTTCTGTCCGAGAACCTTGGCGTACATCTCCTTCGGGTCGCTCAGGCCGCCGAGCGCGAGAAGCGCGGCGGCAGACTTCGCGCCGCACGGATCCTGCTTGACGGCGCGCAGCTTTGCCGCGCACGCGCGGCAGCGCTTCGCGAGGTCCGCGTCGTCCAGCACCTCTGCCATGGCCGCCGCGTTGTCCAGCGTGATCGCGTGCAGAGCCTGCGTGCCGGCACGCACCGCCGGCTGGTTGTGCTGCGTCGGCCAGTCGAGGAACCCCTTCTGCTGCGAGCGCCCGTCATCCCCGACTTGCGCCAGTGCATGCTCGATGGTCGGCTTAAGGTACGCCTGCCTGGCCTTGAGGAAGTTGACGTCTCCGGTGAACATGTACCAGTCGTGGACGTTCCGCAGGTACCAGAGCGTATAGTTCGGCATGCCGTTCATCCAGCAGTTAGTGGGCGTCGTGGCGGCGGCATAGTCGAGCGAGTCGCGCAGCACGTCGACCGCGCCGAACACGGAGAGGAGCGTGCGCGTCTCGGGATGCGTGTCGCCCATCCAGACGAGCCGGTCGCGCTTGATGCCGTCCCACAG
>CAMPAF010000157.1 GCA_946631535.1 uncultured Verrucomicrobiota bacterium | reverse complement strand
TCTCAAAGTTGTTTTACCAGTTGTTCTGGTTGTTTCCAATCTCAAAACGCATGGGGGAAAAACGCAGATGCGCCACGCCCATGCGATTAGTGAAATTCACGCTTGCGCGCGGCGGGGGATTATGATAACATATGCGCCGTTTTCACCACGTTCGGGCGTGGCGCAGTGGTAGCGCAGTTGACTGTTAATCAATTGGTCGCTGGTTCGAATCCAGCCGCCCGAGCCATTAAAAAGTGCGTTTGAGCCGATGGCCAGACGCGCTTTTCGTTTGGGTTGCGATGGTTGACGTGCCGGTTAATATGCGCTAAAATGAGCGGCAAATTGAATCCAAGCGAAAAGAAGAAAGGTTTATGAACACTTTGATCCAGTACCGCTTCGTGCTAGTGATAGCGCTGCTGGCCATCGCCGCGGCGCTGTTGAGGAACCGCAACGGACTCCCGCTCGCCTTGCGCGGCATAAGCCGCGTGGCGGGGTGTCCGTCGTCCCGTCCCCAGCCTGTGTCGCGCCTGAGGCGGACATTCGCGTTCCTGCTCGTCGTGCTTGCTTTCGCGTTGGCGGTCTGGGGCGCGTGAGTCCGGTATCTTGAAACGGAGTTGATTTGTCATGGGATTCCGGCATGTGGCATCGTTCCTGAAGGGGCAGACGTTCGGGCTCGCCATCCTCGCGTGCGCGGCAGTGGCGTTCGCGTTCCCGTCCGCGTTCAAGGAATGGGGAGGCGTCAAGCTGCTCGCCCTCGTCGTCCCTGCCATACAGATCATAATGTTCGGGATGGGGACGACGCTCTCCCCGGACGACTTCCTGCGCGTGGCGAAACGTCCGTGGGCCGTGGCGACCGGCGTGTTCCTGCAGTTCCTCGTCATGCCGCTCGTCGGATACATGCTGGCCAAGGGATTTGGCTTCTCGGGCGAGCTGGCGGCCGGCTGCGTGCTCGTGGGTTCCGTGGCGGGCGGCACCGCGTCCAACGTGATCGCTTTCCTCGCCAAGGCGGACGTGGCGCTGTCGGTGACCATGACCTGCTGCTCCACGCTGCTCTCGCCGTTCGTGACCCCGCTCGCGATGAAGGTGCTGGCGGGTCGCTTCGTGGCGATCGACGCCGCGAGCATGATGGTCGAGATCCTCAAGGTGGTGGTGGTGCCGATTGCCGCCGGTGCGCTAGTGCACAGGCTCCTGAAGCGGCAGTTCGAAGCCCACAAGGCGCTGTGCGACCGCGTGCTGTCCGTGCTCTCGATGACAGGCATCTGCTTCACGATCCTGGCGCTGACCGCGCCTAGCCGCGACACCTTCGCGTCCGCCGGGCTCGCGATCGTCGTGGCGGCGGTCGTGCACAACACGATCGGCTACGTCAGCGGCTACTGGCTGACGCGGCTGGTGGGGCGGTTCGCGCACATGGGCGAGGCGGAGGCCCGCACGGTGGCGATCGAGGTGGGGATGCAGAACGGCGGCATGGCCGGCGCGCTCTCGGTGAGCGTGCTGAACAGCCCGGTGGCGGCGCTTCCCGCGAACGTGTTCTCCATCTGGATGAACTTCTCCGGGTCGGTGCTGGCCAACTGGTGGAGCCGCAGGCGTCCGAAGGATATGGTAAAATGACGGCAATGAAGAAGGTAGCCATATTCCTGCCGCCGGCGTTGAGCGCCTTGCTGCTGTGGGCGGCGTTCCCGCCGCTTGGCGAGACGGCGAACGTCGCCTTCGCCCTCGTGCCTCTTCTGGTCGTGGCGCGCCTTTGCTCGCCGAAGCGTTCGGCGCTACTGTGGTTCGCCGGCGGGTTCCTGTTCTGGTTCGGCACGCTCTCGTGGATGCCGGCGATTATCAAGAACAACGGTCCGTGGCCGCTCGTGGTGCTGGGATGGGCTGGGCTTGCGACGGCGTGCGCGGGCTACTTCGCGCTTTACGGCTGGATGGCGGCGCGCGTGTGGCGGCGCTGGGGACGTTGGGGCATCCTGGCGGAACCGGTCCTCTGGGCCGGATGCGAATGGATGAGGGCGACCCTCTTCACAGGCTTCGCTTGGAACTTCCTCGGCACGGCCGTGGGGCAGGTGCCGTCGCTGGCGACGCCTGCGCGGCTGGGTGGCGCCTATCTGGTGAGCGCGCTCGTGGTGCTGCTGAACGGAGTGTTCGCCACGCTCGCCTGCAGGGTGATAGCGGGGATGGCCGGGAGCGCCAGTGGGGCCGGGACCACCGGGACAGCCGGGACCGCCGGGACCGGGAATGGCGGAAAGTGGAGAAGGCAATTGATCCGCAGTGCGGAGACGGCTGTGCCGCTGGCGGCGATACTGCTTGCGTTCTGGCTGTCTCAGCCAGGCAGCTCTCAGCTCTCGACTTCCAGCTCTCGGCTCTTGCGCGTGGCGCTTGTCCAGCGGAACGCGCCGTGCATATTTTCAGCGGGCCGCCAGCGCGTGAATCCGTACGAGGCATACGGGCAGCTTCTTGAAGTGGCCGCCGTCGCGCGTCCCGACCTCGTCGTGTGGGGCGAGAGCGGCATGTCCGAGTTCGGACGGGTCGATGGCGAGAGGGCGCGTCTCGCCGCGGCACATTTCTCGGAGATGCTAGGCGGCGCCGCCTTGCTCGCCGGAGGCGACTGGGTGGAGGATGGCCGCTACCACAACGCCGCCGCGCTCTACTCCGGCACGAACGCCGTGCAGCTCTACGCCAAGCAGCACCTTGTTCCGTTCGGCGAGTACATCCCGTTCGACAAGTGGATTCCCGCCCTGCAGAAGCTCTCGCCCATCGGCGTGTCGCTCTGGCCGGGAGAGGCCAAGGTCTTCAGGCTGAAAGATTTTTCCCTTGCCCCGATCATCTGCTACGAGGACACCGATCCGACCCTCTCTCGCGCCGCCGCGCGCCTGGGGGCGCAGGCGATCGTACTCATAACCAACGACAGCTGGTTCTCGCTCTCCAACGAGGCCGTGCAGCATGCGTCGCAGGCCGTGCTGCGGGCCATTGAGACCGGCCTGCCGGTCATCCGCGTGGGCAACTCCGGCGTGACCGGCGTCATCGACGGCACGGGGCGCGCGCGCTGGCTCTCGGACGGCGACGGCAATACGCTCGTCGACGCGCCGGGCACGATGGTGGAGACGGTGCAGGTGTCCGCGTCGCCTGTCTTGACTCCATACTCGCGCGTCGGCGACTGGCCGCTTCTGGCGCTCTTCGTCATCGCTCTACCGTTCGTTTTCGTCATCCAAAGAAAGGAAATACCATGAAGAAGATCACAGCAAGAATCCTCGCGGCATGCCTGGGCATGTCCGTCATCGCCGCAGAGACCCCGACAGAGCGTATCGAGCTCTTCAACGGCAAGGACCTCTCCAACTGGTACGTGTTCCTGAAGGGACGCGGCCGCAGCGATCCTCGCGGCGTGTTCACGGTGACGAACGGCGTGCTGCGCATCTCGGGGTCGGAGCTCGGCTGCATCACCACCGAGAAGGAGTGGCGCGACTACCGGCTGACGGTGGAGTACCGCTTCACGGAAGGGGCGTCGGACGCGCCCGGCAACAAGGCGCCGGACAGCGGCATCCTCTACCATTCGCACGGCGAGGACGGCGCCTGGCACGGCATCTGGATGAAGTCGTTCGAGTACAACCTCATAATCGGCAAGACGGCCGACCTGATCGTGGTCGTGTCTGACGGCGGCAAGGCGGGCCCCGACTACATGGCGACCGCCGAGGTCGACAATCCGAAGACGCGCCGGTGGACGCCGGGCGGCGAACGCCTGTCCCTCAAGAACGGCGGCCGCGTGAACAGCTGCGTCGACCGTCCGGAGTGGCGAAACGCCGCCGACGAGAAGACCACGCCTCCGGAGCGCCCTTACGGCGAGTGGAACACCGCCGTGCTGGAGTGCCGCGGCGACACGGCGGCGCACATCCTGAACGGCGTGCCGCTCCTGCGCCTCACGGGGCTTTCGCCTACGGAGGGCCGCATCCAGATCCAGAGCGAAGGGTATGGCTGCGAGTTCCGTCGCATCGTGCTGGAGCCGCTCGGCAAGTAGCCGCGCGGCAGGAGGCTTGAGGCATGGATCTCCGATTGACGCTTGAGCTCGTGGGACGGCTCGTCCTCGCAGGCGCGCTTGGCGCGCTGATCGGCGCGGAACGCGAGTACCGCGCGAAGACGGCCGGCACGCGCACGCACTTCCTCGTGGCGCTCGGCAGCGCGCTCCTGATGATTGTCTCGCAGTACGGGTTCATGGATCCCGCCGTGGCGGGGACGCATGCCGCCGACGCGTCGCGCGTTGCGGCGCAGATCGTGAGCGGCATCGGCTTCCTCGGCGCCGGCACGATCATCGTGCAGAAGCACGCCATCCACGGCCTCACCACCGCGGCCGGCATGTGGGTGGCGGCGGGCATCGGCATGGCCTCCGCCGGCGGATTGTACGTGATCGCGGTCTCGGCCACGGTGCTGTCTCTCATCGGACTGGAGCTGTTCGGCCTCATCCACTTCCGCCGCCGGAAGGAGAAGAATCCGTCGTGAGCGCAATGCTGCATGTGGTGGCGACGCCGATCGGAAACCTGGGAGACCTGAGTCCGCGCGCGGCGGAGGCGTTCCGCAACGCCTCGCTGATCGCGTGCGAGGACACGCGCCGCACGTGGCAGCTGCTCGCGCACCTCGGCATCCCGCGTCCGGAGATGATAAGCTACCGGCAGGGCAACGAGGAGCGCGTGGCCGAGACCGTGGTCGCGGCGGTGCGCGCCGGACGCGAGGTCGTGCTTGCCTCCGACGGCGGCTATCCCGCGATCTCCGATCCCGGCTACAGGCTTGTCCGCAAGTGCGCGCAGGAGAACGTGCCGTTCGAGGTGATCCCCGGCGCGAGCGCGGTGAACGTTGCGCTGATCATGAGCGGACTCTCCACCAGCTCGTTCACCTTTCGCGGCTTCCCGCCGCGCGGGCCGGGCGCGCTCCGCAACTGGTTCGCTGAAGATGCAGACAAGGAGCACACGCTCATCGGCTACGAGAGCCCGTTCCGCATCGGCGCGACGCTCCAGGCCGCCTACGAGACGCTGGGCGACCGCGAGGCGGCGGTCTGCATCGAGCTCACGAAGATGCACGAGCGCGTGGAGCGCGGCTACCTCTCCGACCTTGCGGCCAAGTTCAAGGACGCGAACGTGAAGGGCGAGGTGGCATTTGTCATCGCCGGCAACAACCCGAAGTTCCGACGGTCCTAGCAGTTCGCGGGTTGCGCGGGCGTGGGCTGCTGCGGCATGATCTGCGGCGGTGGGGCGAGCCGTCCTCGGCGAGCCGCGTGGGGAGGGCCGCGCTGCCGCGCGGCCGTTAACTGGGAAAGCCGCCTTCCAGGCGGCGCGTTCCCGCCGCGCCCCAATTGAAAACCGGCAACACTTCCACATTGGCAACACTTCCCGCTACCCCCAACGGCTGGGATTTTGGTAGGAGCGTCAACGGCCACCAAGCCGCGACATCCTCTTTGTGACGTTTATTGCCAAGCTCCACAACGAAAACTCGCCAAGTGCCACAACAAAAACTCGCCAAGTGCCACAACAAAAAAGCGCCAAGTTCCACAATGTTATTGACGGGCTATCAACGGTTTGGTAATATATTGAGCATGAAAATCTACAAAAATAGGATATTAGACGCACTCGTTCGTGACGCATTGGACGCAAAAGGCGCAGTATTGATAGAAGGCGCAAAATGGTGTGGGAAAACCACCACTGCGGAGCAAATAGCCAAGAGCGTCATTTACATGAATGAGCCTAAGCGTCGTGAACAGTATCTCGTGACGGCGCAGACGAATCCGCAACGCCTGCTTGCGGGAGCGACCCCGCGTTTGATTGATGAATGGCAAATTGCGCCAGAGCTTTGGGATACGATTCGATTTGATGTAGATCACTCAGACGAGGACGGCAAGTATATCCTTACAGGAAGCGCCGTTCCGTTGGATGACGAGGCGAAAAAGAAGATTCACCATTCAGGGACTGGGCGTTTCGCGTGGATAAGAATGCGTCCCATGTCACTGTTTGAAAGCCTGGAATCATCAGGAAGTGTTTCTTTCGCCGATTTGTTTGCCGGCAAGAGGTCTTTGGGGGACGCGAAACAGCATACGCTTGAGGAAATTGCCTATCTTACATGCCGTGGCGGATGGCCGAAAGCGACCAACAGGAGCGGAAGGGCCGCTCTGCGCCAGGCTTTTGACTATGTTGACGCCATTGTCAATCATGATATTTCAAGGGTCGATGAGGTGTTGCGCGATCCCGACCTTGCGCTGCGCATAATGAAATCCCTCGCACGTCTGCAAGGTACGCAGTCGTCTGTTGCGGCGATCAGGGCCGATCTTGCGCCGAACGCGCCGCATGGAGGCGTTCATGAGAATACGGTCTATTCGTACGTGGGGGCGCTCAAGAAGATATTCGTGGTCGAGGACATGCCCGCGTGGTGTCCGAACCTCCGTTGCAAAACGCCGGTTCGAACGACCGATACGCGATATTTCACGGATCCGTCCATCGCGACAGCGGCACTTGGACTTGGCCCCAGCAACCTGATGGACGACCTGAAGACATTCGGCCTTTTCTTCGAGACACTTGTCGTCAGGGACTTGCGGACTTACGCTGCTGCGAACGACGGCAAGGTAAGCCATTACCGCGACAAGAGCGGTCTGGAGTGCGACGCGGTGATGCATTTGAGAGACGGGAGCTATGGCCTCATCGAAGTGAAGATTGGCGGCGAGATGCTCATAGACGATGGAAGAAAGAAGCTGAGTCGCCTCGCGAACGAGATCGATACGAAGAAGATGCGGGAGCCTGCGTTTCGAATGATAGTCGTCGCCGAAGGCGATTATGCGTATGAGGAACCCGATGGAACGTTGATTTGCCCGATCGGGTGCCTGAAACCTTGAGTCTATACAGAGGGGGATGGCCGCGCTCCGTCGCGGGCGCCGCCTCGGGAGGGTCGCGCTCCCGCGCGACCGCATGGAGAGCCGCCATCTTGGCGGCGGTGGGGCGAGCCGTCCTCGGCGAGCCGCGTGGGGAGGGCCGCGCTGCCGCGCGGCCGCTAACTGGGAAAGCCGCCTTCCAGGCGGCGCGTTCCCGCCGCTCCCCCAATTGAAAACTGGCAACATTGAGATTGGCCACACTTCCACATTCCCTCTATCCCAACGGCGGGGATTTTGGTATACTTCAAACCGCTTCGGGGAGGCATTCGCCAAGCCGGGGCGGCAAGCTTCGGGGAAGCGG
>CAMPAF010000156.1 GCA_946631535.1 uncultured Verrucomicrobiota bacterium | reverse complement strand
AGGTACTTCTTCATGCCGTCCGATTCGAACTGGAACAGGCCCGTCGTCTCGCCGCGCCCGAAGAGCGCGTACGTCTCCGCGTCGTCGTCTGGGATGTCATCGGGATTGATGTCGATGCCGTGGAACTGCCTGACGAGCGCCACGCACTCCTTCTCCACGGTCAGCGTCTTGAGGCCGAGGAAGTCCATCTTGAGGAGGCCCACCGGCTCCACGAAGTGCCCGTCGTACTGCGTGGTGAGGAGGGATTCGTTCTCCGTGGGCATCACCGGCAGCGTGTCGATGAGCGGATCTCGCGAGATGATGACGCCGCAGGCGTGCACGCCCGGCTGGCGGATCGAACCCTCCAGGTGGGCGGCGCGCTCCATCAGGGTGTGGACCGTCGGGTCCTCGCTCTTGAACGCGGCGACAAGGTCCGGCGAGTAGTCCTTGTTCGCCTCGCCGTTCTTGTCGGTGCGGCTCATCGCCTTCTTGAACGTGATCTTCGGCGTGTCCGGGACGAGCGCCGCGAGCTTGTTCGTGTCCGCGAGCGGGTACTCCATCACGCGCCCCACGTCCTTGATGGCGCTCTTCGCCGCCATCTGGCCGAACGTGACGATGTGCGCAACGTGATCCTGCCCGTACTTCTCGGTGACGTACTCCAGCACCTTGCCGCGCCCGGCGTCGTCGAAGTCGACGTCGATATCGGGCATGGAGATGCGGTCGGGGTTGAGGAACCTCTCGAAGAGGAGGTCGAACTTTAGAGGATCGACGTTCGTGATGCCGAGCGCGTACGCCACCGCCGCGCCGGCGGCGGAACCGCGCCCCGGACCCACCCACACGCCCATGTCGCGCGCGGCCTTGATGTAGTCGTGCACGATGAGGAAGTAGCCGGGGAAGCCCATCTTGCGGATGGTGTCCAGCTCGAACTGCACGCGCTCCTTCTTCTCGTCCGTGAACTTGTCGCCAGGCCAGCGCCGCTTCGCGCCCTCCCACACGAGGTGGTCGAGGTAGTCGGCCTCGAACTGGATGCGCTTCTGCGCGGGGTCGGGGAAAGCGTCGTACTTCGCGTCCGCCTCGCTGCCGAACTCTGCCGGAATTGGGAACTTCGGCATGATGGGCTTGGAGTCAAGCTCGTACTGCTCCACCTTCTCGGCCACGGCAAGCGTGTTCGCCAGGAACTCTGGATGCTCTGCGAAGATGTCGGCCATCTCGTCGGCCGTCTTGAACCACTCCTGTCCGGTGTATATGAGACGCGAATTGTCGGAAAGCTTCTTCTGCGTCGAGAGGCAGAGCAGGACGTCGTGAGAGTCGTCGTCGGCCGCGTCCAGGAAGTGGACGTCGTTCGTTGCCACGACGGGGATGTCCAGCTTCGCGCCCAGCTCGATCATCCCCTTCACGATGGTCAGCTGGCGCGTGTACAGGCGCCGATGGTCGTCGATCGCGTCGCCAGGGATGTTCGTCTTCACTGACTTGTGGAGCATCACCTCCAGCGTGTAGTCGTCGCCGAAGAGGTCCTTGTACCACTTCGCCACGCGCTCGGCCTCGTCCATGCGGCCGATGTCGATGGCGGCCGCCACCTCGCCGGCGATGCACGCGGAGGAGCACATGATCCCCTCGTGGTACTTCTCGAGGAGGCGGTGGTCGATGCGGGCGTTGTAGTAGAAGCCGTGGATGTGCGCCTCGGAGATGAGGCGCACGAGGTTGTGGTAGCCCGTGAGGTTCTTCGCGAGCAGGATCAGATGGTGGCGCTTCTCGGTCTTGTCGCGCGTGGTGTAGTCGCCGGTGGATGTGACGTACGTCTCGCATCCAAGGATGGGTTTGATGGTAGGCAGATCGCCGTAGCCCTTCGTGGCGCGGCACTCGTCGTAGAACGCCTTGAGCGCGAAGAGGTTGCCGTGGTCGGTGACGGCGAGCGCGGGCATTTTCCATTCGCGGGCGCGCCGCACGAGCGGCGCGATGCCGCACTGGCCGTCAAGCAGCGAATACGTGGTGTGGACGTGAAGATGTACGAAATCTGACATGGCTTGCGCCACATTATACCATGTTTACCGCAGGGCGGACCGCACCTTGTCGAAGCATGCGTCGGGCATGCGCGTGGAGCCGGCCCCCATCCAGCCGCCGTTGCGGTCGATCATCCCGCCGTTGATGACGGGGCCTGTCCCCTCGCAGCCGTGCGCAGGGTTGATCGGACGTATCTGCCCGCCCCAGCCGCGGCACTCGGTGATCGAGCTGTCGCCTATCCACGGCAGCTGGTTCTCCTTCTTCGCGCCGGGTGTCAGGTACGGTCCAACGATCATCGGCGAAGGAGCTGTATGCCACGTGCCAGGATCGTCGGCGAACTTCACACCATATTCCACCCCGTTGCCGCCGGCCGCAACGAGCGCTCCCTTCACTCCCGCCGCAACCACTCCCAGGAGCGCCGCACGGCTAGCCGCCTGGCCGAAGTTGTGGGTGAAGCGGTCAGCGGTCGCGAAGTATGATAGCAGTTCCGCCGCGTTCGGACACTTCAGCGCGTATGGGATGATCGCCCGCGTAAAGAGGCAGTCGATCGCCTTCTGGCAGGAATGCAGCTCGTCGCCCATGCGTATCGCCTCGGCGAACAGCGCCTTGAGAGGAAATCCGCCCACGTCCCTCAGCACCGCCATCAGGGGAGGAAAGAGGTCGTCGCGCATGTACGCGAGGTTCGCCGCTATCTCCGGCGAATACACGCCCCAACCGCAGAAACCGCCGCCAAAACGCCCCTCGCTGGGAAACACGCCAGCGCGCAGGCCAGTCGCACGGTCCTCGACGACGAGGAGCGGCACGGATGCCGTCACGATGCCAGTTCCCGAGCCGACCGTGGCGTAGTCCATCGCCGCCGCAACGCGCACCTCGCCGCGCGAGAGCATTGCCTCCGCCTCGGCCACATCGTTGGCCCAGCCCTCGAACAGGCATGCGTTCGCCATGCCGCGCCGGTGGAGCACGCACATCCGCTCGAACGCGATGGGCGGTCCCGAATGCAGTATGGTCTTTTCCGGCAGCTGCAGGAACTCGCCTGCGGGACGTACGTCGACCCAATACGGATCCGACGCGTCGATGATCTTCTTGGCCTCAGGTCCTATCTGGCCAACTGCCAACGTCTTCACATCTTCGTTCATTTGCTTTCAGCCTCGCCAATCAAAAACGGCAGGGCAATTATACCACATCCTGCCGCCCCGCGACATGTGGTATAATCAAGGCGTTTGCCTAGGGCAAGAAGGACATGAAATGATCCGTACACAGACGGTATTCTACCTGCACAAGCCGCATCGGCAGGACGAAAAGAACCTGCCGGTTGTGGAGTATGGCCTTTCGGACGCGTTCCGGGAGTTCTGCCGCGAGACGTTCGACGCGCGCGGCCCTCTCGACTACCCGCCTCTGAAGCTGGTTGTCGTCAACGCACCCGCCGACCTGGCGCGGGCGCTCTTCACCAGCGGCGGACCGCGCGGCGTGCTGACGGACGCCGGGCGCGCATGCTGCCTCTTCCTCATAGACGACGACCTCATGTCCTCCTACATCGAGGGCCGTCCCATCCGCGCCTGGATGAGGCTTTTCTTCCCCGCCATTCCCAAGGTGCTGGTCACGCGCCCCGGCCACAAGGAAGTGCCGCTGCCCGCACGGCGCTGGGCGAAGAAGGACTTCTCCGTCTTCACCCACCCCGACAAGTGCCACGAGCGCATCGTCCACCTCTTCAAGAGCTTCTGGATGCCGCGCTTCTCTACCGCGCTACGCAACTACGTGACGTCAAAGGCCGGCACGAACTGGCACACGCCCGGACACAACGGCGGACGCGCCTTCTCCAACTCGCCGTTCCTGCGAGGATTCTACGAATCGTTCGGCCAGACCATCTTCCGCACGGACCTCTCCGTTTCCGTAGAGTCTCTTGGCGACCTCTCCAGCCCAGAGGCGCGTACGCCCCTCTCCGAGGCGCAGCGGCTCAGCAGCGAGATCTTCGGGACCGCCCAGAGCTGCTACATCACCAACGGCACCTCCACCTCCAACAAGGCCATGCTCATGACCTTGCTCCGTCCAGGCGAGACGGTGCTGATCGACCGCAACTGCCACAAGAGCGTGCACCATGCCGTGGTCACGTCAGGCGCCGTGCCGCACTACCTGCCGGCCCGCTGGAACGCCCGTCTCGGCGTGTGGGGGCCTGTCGCGCTGCCTGACATCCAGCGCACCCTGGCGTCGGTCTCGAATCCGCGCCTGCTCGTCCTCACGACCTGTACCTACGAGGGCGTGCTGTATCCGGTGTGGGACATAGCGCGCCTGTGCGAGCGCGCAGGCGTGCTCTTCTACGCTGACGAGGCGTGGGCCGCCCACCTGAACTTCCATCCCTTCTACACCTTCGGACGCGGCAAGGGCGACACCGTGCGCTACAACGCCGTGAACGAGACGTGCGGCGCGCACTTCTCCGTGCAGTCCACCCACAAGACGCTCGCTGCGTTCTCCCAGGCGTCCATGATACACGTCTCCACGCGCTTCAAGCAGCTGCTCGAGGACGACGCTTCGCCCGGCTTCCGATGGCTGCGCAAGCGCTTCAAGCTGCACGGACGCGGCAGCTACGAGAAGTTCTCGCACGACCTCCACGAGATTCTCCGCTACTGGCACTCCACCTCGCCGCACTACCCGTTCCTCGCCGCGCTCGACGTGGCAGGCGTGCAGATGCGGCTTGAGGGCATGAAGCTGATCGACGAGCGCCTGCGCTGGACTGCGGCGTTCCGCAAGCGCGTGGCCGACACATGCGGCAAGCCGGAAAACGCCTGCTTCGCCGGACTTGAGGAAATCGCAGGGCGGACGACGGACTGGCGTGCCGCGGGCTACATGAAGGACCCGCTCAAGATCGTGCTGATGCTCAAGTCCACCTCCGCCTGCGCCACCTTCAAAAAGGCGCTCCTGAAGGCCCACATCCAGTGGGAGAAGTCAAGCGCGACGACAGTCCTCTTCCTCGTGACCGCAGGCACGATGGAGGAGCAGTTCGAGTACCTTTACCGAGTCTGCCGCCAGCACAAAGGGCTAATCGGCGCCGCGTCCACCTCGCCAGCCAGCGCCGCGCGCATCGCTGAGGCCGTCGGCGACCAGCCCGTCGTCCTGCCACGCGACGCCGCGCTCTGCGACGGCGAGCTTGTGCCGATCGAGGAGGCCGAAGGACGCATCGCCTCGCAGTTCCTCGTGCCGTATCCGCCAGGCATCCCGGTATTCATTCCGGGACTGCGCGTCACGAGGGCGATGATACGCCTGATCCGCGACGTCATAGCCACGGACGGCGCCGATGCCGTACACGGACTCTTCTGCCGCGGCGGACATGCCCCTTACTTCGTGGAAGTCCTCAACCGTGACGAAGAATCGCGCGTAACCCACCTACACGCCTAGCGCGAATCCGCCAAGGGTGCTTTTGAAATGCGGAACGTGAAGATCACGGGCGAGTGGTCGGAGACCTCCAGCGCGTCCTGGGCGCGGTCGACGACGAGCGCGATCGGCGCGACGCCGTTCGTCGTGTAGTGCACGTGGTCGAGCGAATTCTTCGGGTCGCCCGCCTCCGGACGTATCCAGCCGCGGTAGTTGCCGACCGCGTCACGGCGCGGGTCGCCGTGGTTGGAGGAATACGGAGAGGCGCCGGGAACCGTGTACTGCGCGTCCGCGTAGCCGGCCTTCTCCCAGTCGGGAAGCGGCGTAAGAAGCCCCTTCTCCATGTGCGCGCGCGTGCAGTTCAGGTCGCCGCCGCCCACCACGGGGCAGTTGTACTTCTTCTGGAGCTCGGCCATCTTCGCGAGCAGCTCGCGCGCGTTGCGCACGCGCATCTCCTGGTCCTGCGGCTTCTTCCACTTCCACCAGAGGTGCGTGGAGTAGGAGATGAACGTGCGGCCGGTCGCCTTGTCGCGGAACACGCCCCAGCCGAAGCCCTTCGAGCCCTCGGGATTGTCGGCGTACACGTGCGTGCCGCCCTCAATGAGCTCCAGGCGGCTCTTGCGCCAGAGGAGTGGGTTGTACTCCATCTTGGGGTTCCCCTCGTTGCGCACGATCCCGTAGTCCGCGCCCAGCTTCGCGAAGAGGCGCGAGCTCCAGAACTCCGGCATCGCCTCCTGCATGCCCACGAGGTCCGGCGCGTTGCGCAGCACGTACCCCACCTGCTTGAGGTCGCGCTCGCACACGGGGTTGCCGAAGTAGTTGCCCCAGATGTTGAAGGCCATGTACTTCAGCTCGCCGCGCGCGGCCGCGTCGCCCTTCCCGAGGCAGGCGAGCTGCAGGTCGTCCGTGAGGAAATCGCGCGTCACGTCGTCCACGAGCGAGAAGCGGTTGCCGTCGTTAGGCGTGGAGAGGTAGTTCCACACGCACCAGGGGATGCCGGCCTCCTTGCAGACCGCCACCACGTCGCGCATGTAGTCCGCGCGCGCCATCGGGTTCATGTGGCGGATCGTGCCGAACTCGCCGTTCCAGAGGATCTTGTCGGGATGGGCGGCGGCCCAGTCGACGGCCGGCTTCAGCGCCCGGCGTACGAAGTCCGTGCCGGGGTACGGCACCTCGTCGTTCTGGTAGAGCGGGCCCGCCTGCAGCACGCCGCGCTGGTGCGTGAAGTGATGGGGGGCGTACATGTGGAACGTGTAGACGACGCGCGGGTCGTCCCAGACCTGGAGGGCGGCGAGCTTCCCGGGCGAGTTCCAGCACGTGGAGCCGATCACCACCCAGCGGTCGGGGTTCACTTCGCGGATTGCCTTGAGCGTGCGGTCCGCGAGGCGGTTCCACTTCGCGGGGTCGACGTCGCGCACCTCGTTCAGCAGCTCGAAGGCGACCTCGGGCGCGTCGTGGAAGCGGCGCTCGATCTCCAGCCAGAGCGCGACAAAACGATCCTGCAGCTCGGGCGTGTCGAGCAGCTGTTTCTTCTCCGGGATGTCGCAGTAGTTGCCGATCGCCTTGTGGAGGTTGAGGACGGCGTTGACCTTGTGCTTGCGGCACCAGCCGACGAACTCCACGAGCTTCCGCATCGTCCGCTCACGGTATTTGCCGGGCGCCTCCTCGAGCACGATCTGGTCGAAGCCGAGGCGGATGTGGTCGAAGCCCCACATCTTGACGCGCTGCACGTCGCCCTCGGTGATGTACGTGTCGAAGTGGGCGAGGTCGCCCTTCGTGATGTCGAGGCGCTTGTTCTCGGGCAGCACGTTGAACCGCTTGTAGTTCGTGAGCCA
>CAMPAF010000155.1 GCA_946631535.1 uncultured Verrucomicrobiota bacterium | reverse complement strand
GACCGCGAGGGGAGCGAGTTCGCGCTTTCGAGCGACGGTGCGCGTCCGATGGTGAACGCCGCGATGTGGGCGGAGGCGACGGCGATCGTCGAGCTGGCGCGCGCGTCGGGCGATGCGGCGCTTGCCGAAAAATTCGCCTCGCGCGCGCGTGGGCTGGAAAAGAGCATCAAGGATCGGCTCTGGAACGCGAAGAAGTCGTTCTTCTGCGCGCGGTCCGTCAAGGGCGAACTGGACGACGTGTGCGAGCTGCACGGTTACGCGCCGTTCTACTTCGGGATGCCGCTTGGAGCCGGGTACTCCGCCGCGTGGAAGCCGCTTCTGGCGGAGACGGGCTTCGCGGCGCCAAAGGGTCTCACGTTCCCAGCGCGCAATACGCCCGGGTTCGACCTGTCATACGACCTTTCGCGCCACGAGTGCCTCTGGAACGGCCCGAGCTGGCCCTACGCCACGTCCGTCGCGCTCACCGCACTCTACGAGACGCTGCAGTCTGGCGCGAACATACCGGCCACGCGCGCCGACTTCGCGCGCCTCCTCAAGCAGTATGCCGCCCAGCACGTGCGCGTGCGCGAGGACGGCAAGACAGTCCCGTGGATCGACGAGAACCTCGATCCGTTCACAGGCGAATGGCTGGCGCGGAAGATCATGATCGATTGGGATGCGAAGGGCATTCGCAAGCTTGCGTACCGCGAACGCGGCAAGGACTACAACCACTCCACGTTCTGCGACCTCGTGATCGCCGGCCTCTGCGGCATCGTCCCGCAGGCCGACGGCAAGGTCGTCGTGAAGCCGCTCGCCCCCGAGGAATGGGACTGGTGGTGCGTCGACGGCGTCCACTACCACGGCCGCGACGTCACGGTGCTCTTCGACCGCGACGGCAAGCACTACGGCAAGGGCAAGGGCCTCGTCGTCCTAGAATGACAGCTGCAAGGGTCACCACATGAAAAAGTTTTTCCTCTCCATCGGAAACGCCATCCCCTGCCCCGCGGAATATCCCGAGCATCGGCTCTTCTGCCTCGACCTCCTGCGCGGCATCGACATGTTCATGCTCGTCGCCCTCCACGGTATCCTCGTCGCTGTCGGCAAGATATTCGAGTTCCCCGACTGGTGGTCATACCACCTCAATCATCCAGCATGGGTGGGCTTCTCCTTCTGGGACATGATCATGCCGCTCTTCATCTTCATGTGCGGTGCCGCCATCCCGCTGGCCATCGGGCGGCGGATGGACGAGGGCGCGTCGCGTGCGGCGGTCTGGCGGCATGTCATCGGCCGCGTCATCCTGCTCTGGTTCTGCGGCATGCTCGTGCAGGGCCGGCTCGCGACGCTCGACGCGATGAAGATCAGCCCTTACAACAACACGCTCCAGACAATCGCCGCCGGCTACCTGATCGCGGTGATCGTCATGCACTTCAAGAGCCGCATTGTCCGCATCGCCGCGCCCGCCGTCCTCGCGCTAGCCTACACGCTCATGCTCCACTTCTGCGGCGATTATTCAGAGACCGGCAACTACGCCAGCGTCTTCGAGATGAAAGTCCTCAAGCTGCTCGTTCCGGAAGGCAGCGCCGCACTCAGCATCCACAACTACACATGGTTCCTCACCTCGTTCATGTTCGGCGCGATGACGATCTGCGGGATGCTGGCGACGGACATACTTCGCGCGGACTGGGCGCCGGCGAAACGCGCCGGCATCCTCTTCGCCTACGGCGGCGGGCTGCTCGCGCTCGGTTTCGCCGTCGAGCCGTGGGTTCCGTGCATCAAGCACATCTTCACGCTATCATTCACCGCCCAGGCGATGGGGTATTCGGTGATCGTGCTCGCGGTCTTCTACGTCCTCACGGACATCCTCCGCATGCGCCGCGGCACGGGCGTCCTGCTTCTCTACGGGCAGTTCGCCCTCACGGCCTACATGGTGTCGCACTTCTTCCGTCCCGCCGTGAAAGGCGTTGTGGACCCCGTCATACAAGGAATACCGCACCTGCTCGGCAAGGAGCATGCGGCATGGATGCCGCTCATCACAGCAGTCGCCACGGCGATCGTCCTCACCGCCATTCTCGCCGTCCGGCGCAAATTGAAGGACTGACCCCTTGCCGCTTCTCAATCAGCGCGCACGACTTCATAGAGCATCCGCGCGCCTTCGGGGCCGCGCACGGACGCGGTGAAGGCGAGCTTGCCGCCCTCGACGCGGCACGGCACCTGCGCGATCCGCGCGCCCGTCGTGTCGAGCGCGTACACGGCGTAGCGCGCCGGCTCGTCAAGGGCGATCGAGATGTCTGCGGATCCCACACGCACGATCGGCGGAGTGGTGCCCCACTTCAGCAGCACCTGGCGTGACGCGTCGTCGTAGACGTTGCCGCTCGCCTGGACGTCCGTGAGGTGCGAGACGAGAATGCGGCGCGCGCGGCGGATGGGCGTGGGCTCAACGTCCACGGAACTCGCCCACACGGTGGCGGCCGCGTCGTGCACAGTGAACGACACCGTGCCGCACGCGAGCGCGCCCTCCGGCGCGAATCCGCCCGAAGTTCGCGGCGTGTCGATCGTGAACGTGCCGCGCACGCGGTCGAGCGCGAAGGCGGCGTTCGGCGCGCGCGCGAACGGGGCGTTCGTGGAGGCGTGCGTCTCGGCGAGCGGACGCACCATGGTGCCGGGGCGCACCTTCGTGGCGTCAACAGAGGTGGACACCTGTCGGTCCCAGGCGGCGTCGCTCCATTGGGGCGCGTCGGCGAGCGCGCGGCCGCCCGTCTTGCGCAACGCGTCTTCCGTCACGAGGTAGGTCTCGGCGGCGGTCAGCGGCGCGAGGTCGCGGCGCAGGAAGAGGCACACGCTCGCGCGGTCGGAGGCCTGTCCGAGCGGATCGGTGCTCGTGTTGAAGTAGCCGGGCGTGCCCTTGCCGTCCGCGAAGTCGTTACGGGAGTGCGTGTAGGCGAAGCGCCAGAGGCCGTCCCAGTCCTGGAGCGCGGAGAACGCGCCGGTCATGATGCCGCCCACGCCGCGGAACATACAGGGGCCCGAGAAGTTCCACTCGGTGATCGTGAACGGCTTGTCCGCGAGGCGCGTGAACGCAACGCGCGTGGGGGGCAGCTGGAGCGATAGCACGGGGTTCGCGTTCCCGACCTTCGCCGGGAGCGACCAGCTCTTCTCGAGGAAGCGGGGATGGTCCACGTAGAAGTGGTCGTCCACGTAGTCGTAGCAGTCTTCGCGCGTGAACTGCATGGGGGTGTAGTGCGGACCGCAGTTCGCGTTCGTGAAGAGAGCGCGCGAACCGAGCTTGCGGAGGAAGGCTATCATGCGCGACGCGCTGCGGCGCTCGACGTCCGCCATGAAGTGCGCGAAGGCGGCGTTGTTGGTTCCGTAGGAGGAGACGTCCTGCGCGGCGGTGGGCGCGTCGGGGCAGAACGCGGGATCGGCGGCGCGGCGCTCAGCGAGCCATTTCGTCCAGGCGTCGCGGATGATCGGGTCCTCGCGCGCGGCGAATTTCTTGCGCGTCCAGCCCATCGTGAGCTGTCCCTCGTTTATGAGGGAGACGAGCGGCATCGCGGGCTCGTCGAGGTAGCGGCGGCCCGTGTATGGGTTCACGTGCAGGAGGAACTTCTCGGAGAACTTCTTCCAGTCCTCGAACGCGGGGTCCCAGAGCGCCACGAGGCACTTGTAGAAGCCCTTTTCGGGGATGAGGCCGGGGCCGCGGTCGGCAAGGCCGATGTCCTTCCACGCGACGGGACGCGACACGAAGAGGTCGGTCGTCACGTAGAGCCCCTGGCGGATTGCGGCGGCGAGGAAGTAGTCGAGACGGTCGATCATCTCAGGAATGAATTCAAAACCGCCCTTTGAGCCGACCAGGTCGCGCTCGTAGTGGTGCACGCGGATCGTGTTGTAGCCGAGGCGCACGAGGCGCGTGACCACCTGGTCGGCCTGCTCGTGCGTGGGGTAGTTGCCGGTGAAGCAGAAGTTGACGCCGTAGAAGCGCTGGGACACACCGGGCAGTTTCTCGAACTCGAAGTGCCCGCCCACGTTCTTCAGCCAGCCGTGCTTGCCGGCGGGGGCGTCCTGGAGGCCCATGCCGGAGAAGTCGAGCGCAGAGCCGGCGAGGATGTCCTTCTTGTAGTCGAGCGGCACCCAGTCGTCGCCGGGGAGGATGCGCGTGGGCGACGCGTAGGCGACGCGCAGGGGTTCGGACGCGCCAACAGTGCCGGAGAGGACGCGCGTGGCGCCCTTCCCGAACGGCACACGCCCGCAGCCGATGCGGAGTGTGAAGTTGTTGCCCCAACGGCGGCTGTCCTGCAGGAGCACGGCCGTGGGTCCGTCGAACGCGAAGTCAAGCGCGCCGCCGCCGGGCAGCGCGAGCGACACGCGGCGCACCTTGCCGGAAAACAGGCTGGTCTTGCCGGGAGTGAAGGACGGCGGGAACACGCCCTTCTTCGCATCGGCCGTCCAGCCGAGGCCGCCGAAACGCGAGGCGGGGAAGTTCATGCTTAGCAGGACACCTTCGGGGCGCTGGTCGGCGTCCGAGGCGAACTCCGCACTAAAGGCAACGCGGCCATCCGATGCGGCGACGAGGCGCGTGGTGCCATGCCCCAGCTGCACGTCGCGGAAGCCTTTCAGGATCCAAGACGCGGTGCCGGTCTTCGCGTTGGGGAATTTATTGAACCGTTCCGCGCGCGAAAAGGCGGAGCCGTGCCAGCCTTCCGCGTACACGGTCGGCAAGAGGGCGAGCCCCGTGTCGCCGAAGGTGACATGTCCTTCGCGGGTCAGCTTCGCCTCGATGTCGGCGCGGGCGCTGCAGGCTGCCGCGCAGATGGCGGCCAATGCAAGTAGGCTTGTAGTCTTCATGGTTTTCCTTTCTGCAGGGCAGCATCGCGCACGGCGATGTCACCTTATCTTGAAGTCGTAGAACCTGTTGCGCCCCTCGCAGCCGATGATGCCCGCGTAGAACGAATCAGGCAGGTTGTTGTCGACGTATCCGAATTCGTGCCCGCCGCACTTCACCATCATCTCCCTCACGCCCTTGTGCGTCTTCGAGACCTTGACTTCCAGGTTGTAGCGCGTATCCTTGGAGAACGGGACCTTGAGGCAGGCGGCCTTGTACCAGAACGGCTTGCCGTCCTTGATGGAATGGTGCCAGACGTTCAGGCCCTCGTCGTAGAGGACGATCTCCCAGTGCTCTCCGAACGTCGGTTCGCCGCCATCGGCCTGTTCCAGCTTCTCGGCGAGCACGATCAGCGGAGCCATGCGCCAGTCGAAGCTCATGGTGGACGACACGGTCTGGCCGATCTCTGCCCGGCCCTTCAGCACCATTGCGGAATAAACCTCGCTGCAGTGCTTCTTGAAGATCTCCTCGCCGGAGATGGGCGGGCATTCGTTCTCGATGCAGGCCTCCCTCTGCACGAAGCCATGCATGTAGCTGAAGCGTGGACTCTTCACGAGGATCCAGTCGTTGGAGCTCCATGCGCCGAGCCTGAACGACATGTCGGCCGTTGTCGCCGCAAACGCCGGCAGCAAGCAGGCCACCATCAGCAGTCCAAGCAGCGGCTTCTTCAAGGCGTCCTGTCTTTTCACTGGCAACCCCAATCCTTTGACGCTTCAGTTCGCGAGCATATTCAAGAGTTCAGTCATCTTCTCAAGGGTCACGGGCTTTAGGAGCAACGTGTCAAAACCTTGTTCCTCATAGTTCGTGCGCGCCTCCACGTCTGCGGTGATCAAGCACACCTTCAGGTGCGCGAGGCGTTCGTCGGCCCGGATGCGTCTGACGAGTTCGGCGCCGCCCATGACGGGCATCCACATGTCGGACATGACGATGTCGAACGCCGGATCCTCCTCGAGTTTCTCAAGCGCCATCTTGCCGTCTTCTGCCAGCACGATGTCGTTGATGCCCAGCCTCGCGAGCTGTGCCTTCAACACCGCGCGGTTCACTGGCGAATCGTCCACCACGAAGACGCGCTTGGACAGATTGGAACCCTCAAGCGTCCCTGTCGTGCCGTCCTTGCCGCTCGCCTGCCCCTCGGGCGCGACATCGACCGGAACCTCGACATGGATCGCGAAGCCCTTGCCGGGAGCCGTGTCGATCGAAATCGTGCCATGCGCGAGTTCCACAAGCCGCTTGCAGATCGCAAGGCCCAGCCCGCTTCCCTCCGCACGGTTCTTGATGTCGGCCTGCACGAAAGGCTGCATGAGGCGCTTGGCCTTCTCCGGCGAGACGCCCCTGCCGTTGTCCGCGACGGTCAGCTTGAACCGACCGTTCTCGTAGGAGGACGAGATGCGGATCGTGCAAGGCCCCGCGTACTTGACCGCGTTGCTGACGTAATTGAACATCACCTGGCGGAAGCGGAGTGGATCGACCATGAGGCGCGGCATTTCGGCAATCTCAAGGACGAAAGTCTGGCCTTTCTTGGCCATCATCGGCTGGAACGCCGGCACGACTTCATGCAGGAGTTCGCCGACATCCGCAGGCTCAAGGCTGAACGTGAGCTTCCCTAGGTCCATCTTCGAGAGGTCGAGCACGTCGTTCACGAGCTGCAGGAGCATCTTGCCGCTCGACACGATCATGTCGAGGGCCTGCTTCGCGTCCTCCGGCGGAACGTCGCCGGCCTGCAGAAGTTCCGAGAAGCCGATGATGGCATTGAGCGGCGTGCGGATGTCATGCGAGACGGCCGAGAAGAAATAGCTTCGTGTCTTCTCGGCCTCCACTACCCGGTCGCGTTCGGTTTCCAGGCGGACGGCGGCGGCATGCCGCTCGAGGGCCAGCGTCAGCACGTTGGCAGCGATCTTGAGCGTCTGCCGGTCGTCTTCCGAGATCTTGCGCTGCTTGTTCAGGTAGTGGAGCGCGATGCCGCCCCAGGGCTTCCCCTCGCAATACACGACAACGACCTCCAGCGATTTCGCGGGGCAGATCGGCGAAAGCGGCACCAGCGTCTGCCCCTCCGCGTCGACAAGCTCGATGATGTGGTCGGCATCTGCGATGGGCGGAATCTCGAACTTGTAGAACGAGCACTCCCTGCAGCGCTCAGGGCAGTTTTCCAGCTCTCCCCCGGGATAGAGCAGGCGATGGTCGCCGTCGACGGTGTGAATCGCGATGTAGTCGCATGCGGTCAGGTCGAGCAGACGGTGCAACGTCAGGTCGACCAGTCCCGGCAGATCATCCTTCGCAAGCGCGTAGGCAAGCAGGTCAGAGCGATACCGCTGATGTTCCTGCATCCAGGCGATCGTCTT